>CADBOX010000404.1 GCA_902796415.1 uncultured Lachnospiraceae bacterium | reverse complement strand
TATCGGGAAGATTCCTCTTTCTGTTGTGCCGGATACCCAGCTGGTAGACCGTAGGAGCAAGCATACCTATCTATCCAACAGCAATTTTTTACATTTGTACGATTTTGCCGTTTCCCTAAATGGCAGATATCAGTATCAGGGAAAGGAAAATAAGGTCTCCACGGAACAGCTGGAGTATGAATTTGAAACTCTTTCTTTGGAATACCAGATCTCTAATATCAATCAGGCCAAGAGTTTTAGCCGATACCTGAATACACTGCAATGCTTCTACACGGATAAACCGGTGGATTATGACATGATCTCTGCTTTTACGTCGGATCAGACTGCCACCATCGCCCCCATGGAGCATGAGAGATGGGTGCTGGAGCACCAGGCCATGGGGTGGAGATATGGAACGGACTATGAGAGTATGCCCCTATCGGATGAAATCGAGGCATCGAATGAGACCGAGGAACAGTGCAGAAAGGCAATGAGAGAACAGCTCCGTATGCACAAACGGGCGATGGATGGCGATTTTACTGAAGAGGAACTCCTGGCCCATTATGAGGCCTTGCCCGAAGATGAGCAGGGGAAGGATTATAAGCCCTTTAATACCATGCTGAAGCTGATTAAACAGTTTGACGGGCTGAGGATCTATCGCCTGAGTTGAACATTTGCAGCTGTCTTATAAAGAAAAAAGCTGTAACTACTGCTATGATGGCAGTAGTTACAGCTTTTGTGCGAATTATTTACAATGAATTAGTTTTCTTCCACTTTACCTGTGGTCATATCATAGATAAGGTCGTAGTCCTTTCCTTTGTACTTGAAGGTTACTTCATAGATTTTATTTGCAGTGACTTCTTTGATATTCAGATCTTCTGCCTCCCATGGGTTGACGCCGGCAACTTTACAGCACTCGTTTCTGGCTACACTGAAAGGATCATCAGCGTCCCCGCTGACTTCAACGACTTTGGACTTCTCAGTGATATTTTCCGGTTCTCTCTTCTCAAGAAGTTCTCCGGTCTCCCTGTCAAAACGATAGAAGAAATCTCCGTCCTCAGTGTTAAAGCTTACTTCAAGAGAGGCATTGTCATTTGATTTTTTAATCTTCAGGTTTTTGCCCTGAGCGTAATCAACCGGGCAGATTTCCTCCAATGCATCGAAGACATCGTCATCATCAAATCCGCCGCTACCTTTGGTAGTAGTAATCTTCTCTGGCTGCGTTTTCTCAAGGATCTCACCGGTGTAGGCATCCAGCTTATAGGAATAATCTCCGTCTACTGTAGTGAATGTGAAAAGGATTGTTCCATCTTTCTTCCGGCTGATACGCTTATTATCTGCAACGAATTCATCCACCGGAGCATCTGCAAATACGATATCAAAGCAGTCATCATCTGTCAGTGCCTCTTTAGCTTCTGTAGTGGCTTCTACAGCTGTAGTGGCTTCTGCCTCCGTGGGTGCTTCCTCTTTTTTTGACTCTGAGGACCCGCCTCCGCCGCATGCAGTAAGCAGCAAGGCGCATAATAATGTTGTAATTAAAAGCAAGTTCAGTTTTTTCATAAAATACCTCCTCTTTCCATCGTTTTTGCTTATTTATATTCTTCAAATGCAAACTCCATAGCGGTTGCATATTTTTCTGCATAACTTCCTTTGACACCACAGATGGTGAGATTTTTGCTTCTGGCATCAAATGCTTTGATGTCTATGTCAATATCTTTGGAAGGAATCGTAATTTTATTCAGTTTAGAACATCCACTGAAAGTTTCCCGGTCAATAAAGGTAATAGCATCTGTGAGTACAACATTTTCAAGCTTGTAGCAGTCATGGAAGGCACCATATTCCAGTGTTTTGAAGCCTGCCGGGGCATTGAACTCAGTCACGGCTGTACTGGCAAAGCTGTATCCGCCCACAGCTTCCAGGGTTTTGGGAATATTGATCTTGGATAATTTTGTACAGCCATAGAAACCACGGTATCTTACAGAAGTTACTGTTTCTGGAAGAATTACTTCTTCAATCTCCGTGTGATCTTCGAAGCAGGAATCTGAGATGACGGTAACAGGATAGCCATCAATCACCTCCGGTACTTTCACAACACTATCTGATGTGCCAAAGTATTTGGTCAGGTTAACGCCATTATATTTCCTGTCATAGAGATAATTATCCACTCCTTCCGAGTCATTACTGTCGTCGAAAGTATAAGTGGTTTCCTCCTGATTATTTTCTTCCGCGGCATTGGAATTACTGTCATCCTTGTCTGTCTCGTAAGTGACGTCTATGTTTTGAGAATCACCGGACGTGGTTTCAGTGGCAGGTTTTTTATTCAGCAGCATGGCCCCACCGGCAATCGCAGCCAGAAGGATTACTCCCGCAGCGATGAGAAGAGGTTTTTTGGAAGAAGATGTGCCGGCTGTCTGGTCATCCTTTTCTACTTCTGCCGGACCCTTGACATCTTCTCTTTCCTCTGTTGTCAGACCAAATCTGGCAAAAGCGTTGGTGTATTTGTACACAAACTCATCCTGGGTCATATTGTGCTTCAGGATGGCCTGTTTGGTCCCAATCTGAAGTTCCAGATCATCGGGAAGGACGGTTTCCTTAAGATGAATAGCCAGGAAAGGGATCTTCTTGGCAATGGCGAAATTGATCTCGTTCTTAACATTGCCGGAAGCCACCGAATTAGGGGTAATCATGGCAAGAAAAAGAGTACAGTTTCTTAAAGCCTTGGCGATGTCTGC
>CADBOX010000403.1 GCA_902796415.1 uncultured Lachnospiraceae bacterium | reverse complement strand
GTGGACTATTGCCTGACTATGTACCGGGTTCTGGATGATCCGACTTACAAAGCTACCGAAGAAGAACGTAGGGCTATGCAGCAGGTGAGGGACCATGCATATTCCGAGGGTGAGACTTTCCATCCTGAAGGTCTTACCAAAGATGATCTTGTGGCGACGGCTTTTGCCGGCATGACTCCAGAGGAGTTTCGCGACTATGTAATTGATTTCGCTGATAAGCAGGAGGCAGTGGGATTCGAAGGTATGACCTATGGGGAGTCTTTCTATAAACCTATGATTGAGGTTATCGATTATCTGCGTGCTAATAACTTTGACGTGTGGATGGTATCAGCCTGTGAGCGTGAAGTAGTACGGGCATTGGTGGAGCGATATGATATCCCCTATGATCACGTGATTGCTACGGATGTGCCATACACTACTTCCAAAGAAATCGATGAACCCACTGATGAATACAACATGACCCAGAAAGAGGATATGGTGATAGGTGCGCCTCTTGATGAGATAGAATGCGCCAAATCGGAAAAGCCGGCATCTATTGCCCGCGAGATTGGCAGACGTCCTGTTTTAGCCTTTGGCAACAGCTCAGGTGATTATTCCATGCTTAATTATGCCGAAGGAAATCCTGAGCATGCAGGTATGGGATTCTTCGTAGTATGCGATGATACCCAGCGGGAATATGGCAGCGATGAAAAGGCGGCTGAGTACTATAACGATGTCGAAAAACAAGGCTGGACAGCCTTCTCCATGGCAAATGACTGGAAAACCATCTACGGTGACGATGTGCATAAAACCGAGCTGCCCGGAGCAGACAGCCAGGAGTAACACATGAAATCTATAATGGTTGCCATAACGAGGTGATCAGAATTAACACTTTTATGTATTCCTGATTATATGGTTTAATATGATTAGTATTATATCGAGATATATGAAAAATAAATACGGAGGGTCGTCATATGAAAATTGCTATTTTAAACGGAAGTCCTAAGGAGGGGGTAAGATAGATGAAACGACGCATTTTGTTTGTTATTATGACCTTATTGTTTCCGCTTGCAACCTTGCTGACCGGGGCTGATCATGTCCGGGCTGAAGAGATACCGTTTACTCTTCCTACCGTATATCTGCATATTGATGGTGGTCAGGAAGAGGTTAGCAAGATGAATTCCAGCTTTGATCATTCTTATCACTGTACGGGAACTATGGATGTCGAGGTGCCGGAAGGTTTTAGCTACACGGATTCCGATGCAGCACTTAAATCCTTACAAGGTCTCAAGATGGATATCCGAGGCAGAGGAAATACTACCTGGCTGGGAGAAGGTGCCAAGAACCCTTATAAAATCAAATTAGATAAGAAACAGGCGATTCTCGGAATGGGTAAGAATAAACACTGGGCATTGATCGCCAATGCTTTTGACCCCTCTATGATGAGAAACAGGATTACCTATTGGCTGGGACACCAACTTGACATGGATTATACTCCATATGGGTATCCGGTGGATGTATATATGGAAGGGGAATATTACGGCTGTTATCTGCTATGTGAGACCATTCGTGTAGACGAGAGCCGGGTTGATATTGATGAATTGACTGAGAAGGACAATGAAGAACCTGACATTACCGGTGGTTACCTCATGTCCATAGAGCAAGACCTGGATATCCCGGCCTGCTTTACCACAGTAAGAGGGGAGAATCTCCAAAACATTAACCCAAGTTTTGACCCCGGGGACGGAGATTATGAGAATGATCTTCAGAAAGACTATATCCGCAATTATGTACAGGAAGCGGAATATTCCCTGTACGAGGGCTATGTGCAGGATGAGACCCAACCCTCAGGTTATCGAACGCTGAATTATAAAGACTATTTTGATATCAGGTCAACCTCCCTCTACTGGCTTATGCAGGAGTTTACGGATAATAATGATGCCTACAAAACAGGCAGCACTTATTTTTATAAAACAAGAGACCGGGATGGTCAGAAGGGTAAAATCTTCTGGGGACCTCTTTGGGACTTTGATTTTGCCTGGGATTACAAAGAATTTGAAGATGATGAACCATTTGCCACCAAGATGGGATGGATGACTGCCATGATGCTGCATACAGAGGAAGGTGGTCTCCCGGACCAGATCCGGAAAGATTGGCCTGTTCTGAAAGAAAAACTGAACTACATCATCCAGGAAGGGGGATTGATGGATCAGTATTATGAGGAGGTCAAAATCTCTCAGGCAGCAGACTATGAGAAGAACCAGATTACGGAATATGAAAATTTTGAGGAAGGTGTGGAGAACCTAAGACAGTGGATCATTCGCAGAATCGCCTGGATGGATCATAAAATCAACGACCTGGATCATTATGCTCACAAGGTGTTGTTGAAAAGCAATCCGGAGGATGAACAACCGCAGATCTTCTTTGTCATAGACGGACAGGAATTCTCTGTGGAAGTTGCGGATCCGGAAGAAGACGGCAAGGTTTTCGTAGGCTGGTTTACTGAGGAAGGAGAAAACCTGTCCGGCCTGACAATCGTGAAAGATACCATAGCTACGGCACGTTTTATTGATCCCCAAGATGCGATACAGCCCGAGGAATTCTATCTTGCTACCTATGAACAATGGGTACCCCTTGCTTCCGGAGAATACTCGATTTATTACACTTTCTTTCCGGAAGATGCACAGGACAAGAAGATTACATGGACGTCCTCTGATGAGGCGATCGCAACAGTGGATAATACAGGAACTGTTCAATTGCTTGAAAAAGGTGAGGTCACCATTACGGGAACATTCCGAAATGGTCTGTCAAGCTCAATCAAGCTGCATGTCTGTGATGAGGATGAACTTCAGCTGCCATCTTCAGCGGAACCTTCCGGGGAATTGTTCCATATGCAACCCGGAGAACACCAGCAGCTCTTGCCGGTTGTCAGCCCGGAGAACTCAGTATACACATATCATTACTATTCTGTAGATGAGGATGT
>CADBOX010000402.1 GCA_902796415.1 uncultured Lachnospiraceae bacterium | reverse complement strand
GATAAAATCAACATCAAACTTTCCGGATAATCTATCTAAACTACGGATACACTCTGTAAGGTTATCTTTGATAAATGCAATGGTCAGAAAACTGTCCAGAAAGATCTTATCAAGATCATGATCCTGGGACAGGATGCCAGCGATAAACCCGATAAACATATCGGTATCAATGATGTCAAACTCGGGAACTACAATAAGCCTGATCTGGTTGTTTAATTCATACATATGCTTGCTGTTTTTGTCCAGATATACGATCGTTCCGTGTGTTGTCTTAATATCGTCATTCACTCTCTGAAGTAAAATCTTTGTTTTTCCTCGGCCCTTTGGACCGGCAATAATATCTATCATGGCCTTGCCCTCCTTATTAACAGACTACAAACATAGTCTTAATTATCTTATTCCATTATAGTTTATATGGTGAAAAATCACAACCTCTAATTCAAGGTTTTCTCCAACAATTCCGACATGGAGTGGTAGAGAGTATCTTTGGTCTTAGATCCCAATACCACACTGAAGAATCTCTCTCCATCATTATTCTCCGTCATCAGGATAAGGCAGGAATTCGCCAGGGAGGTGGTTCCGGTCTTGCCTCCGTACATGATGACTCCCTCCGGAACAGGGTATTCGTTCAATAGATAATGGTTCGTACTCTGCATATATTCATGAACTTCCTGCCCATAACTGTTCTTGTAAGTCATGGTGTTATCTTTCATGGATACAAAATCGACGAATGTATCATATTCCACGACCGCTTTGAAAATCAGATAGAGATCATAAGCCGTGGTATAATGATCATCATCATGCAAACCGCTTGGATTAACAAAATGAGTATGAGTAGCCCCCAGTTCCCTGGCCCTCTTATTCATCATATCCACAAAATGATCTGTGGTCCCGCCGATGTACTCTGCCAGAATCACAGCACAGTCATTGGCCGACTTCACAAGCATCGTCCGTAATACTTCCTCCACAGTGACGGTGTCTCCTTTGACCAAAGTACTGATCACAGCCCCGTCTTCCGTGACATTGGTGTTATGCTCCAAAGTGATTGTATCATTCAGATTCCCGGATTCAAGTGTCAGCAGTGCCGTCATGATCTTGGTAATACTTGCCGGATACAATTTTTTAAAGCAATGGTAAGAAGTAACCACTTCATTGGTGGTGTCATTGATAAGCAGATCGGCATAATCGCCGGATTGCATGGCAAAGGCTTTATCCTCTGCTTTGGATAAAACAGCCAGATCTTCCGCCATTCCGGATTCCTTCTCATTGTCTCCCCGTGTCTGAGCATAGTATTCATCAAATGTATCCTCATATTGGAAAGAAAATTTCTTGCAGCCACTACACAGGCAGACAATTGTCAAAATACATAGAAAACGCAATGCAATACGTCTTTTCATTCTAAACTAACTCCTAACGATACATTTCTCTCCATTCAAGATCTCCTCTCTCTAAAGCCTTCACCAAAAGTTCGGCAGTGGCGAGATTTGATGCCAAAGGTATGTTGTGCACATCACAGAGATGGAGAATGTTAAAGAGATCAGGCTCATTCACTTGCTTGCTTAGAGGATCGCGCAGAAAGATAACCATATCAATCAGATTATGTTCGATCTGGGAACCTAATTGCTGTTCTCCTCCCAGGCTGCCGGCCAGGTATTTATGTACATTCAGATTTGTCACTTCTTCAATCAGTCTGCCAGTGGTGGCAGTGGCATAGAGTTCATGTTTATTCAATATCCCACGGTAAGCGATACAGAAATTCTGCATCAGTTTCTTTTTTCCATCATGTGCTACCAATCCGATATTCATATTTCTCCTCCTTTAATAATGCCTCTGCAGCCCGATATTGATCACGATTCCAATGCCCGCAGTCAAGCTGAGCAAGGAAGTCAGACCATAACTGATAAAAGGCAGCGGGAGCCCTGTATTTGGTAATAGCTGTGTGGCGACACCGATATTAATAAATGACTGTACCCCGATCAGAGCACCCACGCCGACGGCAATTAATCTGCCGCTCATATTTTTCGCCCTGGCAGCTATTATAAAACATTGTAACACTATAAAAGACAATAATGCAATGAGAATCGTACAACCGATAAATCCGAACTCCTCCCCCACGACAGAAAAGATGAAGTCCGTCTGCTGTTCGGAGACCAGTCCGGTATCTGTCACAGAGATTCCTGCATCAGAAAGTGTATTGTTATTGATACCTTTTCCGTAAAGCTGGCCTGATCCGATGGCCATAACGGAATTCCCCTGCTGATATGCTGTGGTATCCGCATACTCAGAAGGATTGATAAAAGACATGATACGGGTTACCTGATAATCTTTCAGCAAAACCTGATTGGGTGTCTGAATATACCAGATAAAAAGAGCAAAAAGAGGAACAAAGATGATCAGGCATCTCCGAATCAGTTTCCCGCTCAGCCCTCCCACAAAGATGACTGCCAACAGGATAATGGTTATGTCCAGCGTGGTGGACAGGTCCGGTTCCGCCAGAATCAGAAACAAAGGAACCGCACATAATCCCGCCAGCTTGGCCAGGGTTTTGAACTCATTGAAATCCTCCATGTGCTCCTGGATATACATAGCCACGAAGATAATCATGATAATCTTCGAAAACTCGGAAGGCTGTAATCTGGTGAATCCCAGATTAAGCCATCGCCTGGACCCGTTCACTCCCACACCTGCAAATCTTACGATCAGCAGCATAAGGATGTTGATTCCATACAACACATTACTCAATCCACAGATAAAGTTGTAGTTGACAAATGACAGGAACAGGAGGATTCCCAGGCAGACGATCACACCGACCAGCTGTTTTTTGGTGTAGCTGCTATCAGCACTATTGATAAAAACCACACCGAAAGAACAGGTGATTACCACTGCAAGAAGTAAAAACCAGTTGTAATTTTTTAATTGATACTTCTCCCGAAACATACCTGCCTCCTAGCGGCCTGCCTTCAACTCCTTAATCGGAATATTGGCATAGATGGCCGGAACGATCCCATTTCCGCCTTCAGACTCCGTCTGGGTAATCTGAATATCCAGACCGGCGACGTCAATCTCCATATATTTTGAAATCACTTCAATTATGTCATTTTTAATCATTTCCATGGTCTCCGGGGAACAGTTGGCCCGATCGGAAACAAGAACAAATTTCAGCCTTTCTTTGGCTGTATTGCTGGAATTTTTTTTCTTGAAAAATACATCAAAGAATCCCATTGCTCACCCTCCTTAATATCCTCTTGTGATGAGGTTGACCAGTTTTCTGAAGAATCCTTCATCCTCAAGCTTCATCATTGGTACATCCTCTCCGGTCACTCTTCGGCAAATATTCACATATGCCTGTCCGGATTTTGAGGAGGAGCCTACCAGCGGTTCCCCTTCATTGGTAGATACTACGATGGCCTCATCGTAGGGCACGACTCCGATGAGATTGATGGCCAGGATATCCAGCACGTCATCCACAGACAACATATCTCCTCTTTTTACCATATCGAGACGGATTCGATTGATGATCAGATCGATTCTCTTCACTTCCTCAGCCTGCAGCAATCCAATGATTCGGTCTGCATCCCGGATTGCAGCAACCTCAGGAGTCGTAACGATCAGAGCACGGTCCGCACCGGCGATGGCATTCTTGAATCCCTGCTCGATCCCGGCGGGGCAGTCCAGTATAATATAATCAAAATCTTCTCTCAGTTCATCCACCAAAGTTTTCATCTGCTCTGGCGTGACAGAAGTCTTATCCCTGGTCTGAGCGGAAGGCAGCAGATAAAGATCCGGATATTTTTTATCCTTGATCATAGCCTGCTTGGCACGGCAGTTTCCTTCCACAACATCAACAAGATTATATACAATTCTGTTTTCCAGACCCATGACCACATCCAGATTACGTAAACCGATATCCGTGTCGATCAATACAACTTTCTTGCCCAGCTGCGCCAGACCTGTTCCGATATTTGCTGTGGTGGTTGTCTTGCCGACACCGCCTTTCCCGGATGTAATTACAATAACTTCACTCATAATATATCATTCTCCTTCTATTTCGTCTTATGCCGTTTGATCCAGTCGATTCTACATCGAACTGAACTCATTGATCAAGGCTCTGGTGATGGGTTCGATAAAGATGCTGTTATTCTCCACGAATGCAATCTTCGGCTCCATCGGGTCCTCTTTTTTTCTGCGAAGTCTCCTCTTCTTTTTGGAAGCCTTCTGATCCGGTGCCCTCGCTATGATATCCCCTATTTTAATCTGCATGGGATCCATGGACAAAGCTGCCACCAGGGCGCTCTGATCGGAGGGATAACCCGCTGTGATAATTCCCTTCAGACTTCCCAGTACAACCACATTACCACCTGCCGTCACCTGGGCACCAGGATTGATATCCCCAAGGATCACGATACTCCCATCCACCTCGATACTCTGTCCGGATCGGAGGGTACCGCGATAAAACTGCCCGTTTTTTTCCGTAGGCTGTTCGGAATGAAACAGCTCCTGTGGCTCAGACGGTAATTCTTCGGGACTAATCTCTTCTTCCACTGTCAATTCTGTGAGTGCAGGAGATTTTACAAATTCTCTCTCTTTTATAACTCTGGCGAAGGCTTTCTCTTCACTCTGTGCACCGTCGATAAGATATCCGATGCGCAGATCACTATTGGTCGTGATTGCATCCACCAGAGCATTCTGTTCCTCCTCTGTCAGATCCCTTCCGTCGAAGCGGATTGCCATGGGTCTGTGGCGGTCAAAAAAACCACTGGATTCCCTGAATTTTACAGATACTTCCTGCAGAAGCTCCTCAAAGGAAAGATCCGGATTCAATACAATCTGAAATCCATATTTATTGCCTTTGATTATAACAGGACTTTTCATATATATTTTCTCCTCAATCAATCGTTACTGCTGTCATTTCCGGAAGGAATAAGAGCAGTTCTTTCTTTCTCTTCTTCCTCGGTGGTTTTTCCGAAATAATATTTGTAGATATCTCTCGCGATCTCCGCCGCGTTGGTGGAAGTATATCCGTTTGGTACCACCACTGTCATAGTGATATCCGGATTATCGTAAGGGGCGTAAGAGATGAACAATGCATGGTTGGGGCGTTTCTTGTTCTCCTGGGCTGTACCGGTCTTGCCGGCCACCTGCAATCCCTGTTTCTGATACAGGTATTTGATGGAACTGTCCTTTCCATTAACAACATCCTTCATACCTTTCTTGATCATCCCATAGGTAGAATCAGGAAAAGCCAGCTTCTCCTCCACTTTTGTCTCATACTCTTCCAGGACATTTCCCTGGGAGTCCGTGGATTTATCAAGTAATGTCAGATTCAACAGGTTTTCCTCATTAACCAGGGAAGTCACGTACCGGGAAATCTGACTCGGTGTGTAGTTGTGAGTACCCTGACCAATAGCGGAACGAACAGCGTCCTCATCGGAAAGCTTGGGCTCGTATTCGGAGATCTCCACCCCGGATTTCCGGTCAAGTCCGTATCGGGATGCATATTTGGCGATTTTCTTCAAACCTACTTTGCTGACATAACCTCCGTTCTTCATACCCAGCTGATAGCCCATCTCATAAAAGAAGAAGTTGCAGGACACGGCAATGGCCCCGCTGACATTCAGCTGTCCGTGGGCATTGGGATAAATCCAGCATTTGGCGCTGGGGGTAATCTTGTCGAAAACTCCGGTACATTTCACATGGTCCCCTTCATCCACGATTCCTTCTTCCAACACAGCCGTGGATGTGATAGGTTTAAAAGTAGAACCGGGAGCAGTTCTGGTCTGTGTGCAACGATTCAACATGGGGGATGATTTATCCTCCACCAGTTTTCCATAATACTTGGAATCGATCCCGTTGGCAAGCCTGTTATTGTCATAATTAGGATAAGAAACCATAGCCTTAACATCCCCGTTTTTCGGATCCGTTATGATGACGGAACCTGAACAGGGATCCAGCGCAAGCTGGGCCGGGGTAATCTCAATGTTCCTGATCTTCTTGGACATGAAGTCATAGGCGGACATTTCATCCTTCCTGAGGGCTTCATAATCATCATTTTTGTCAAGGATATCCTGATCAAAAAGCAGCAGACACACATTTTTGCCACTTAGTTTTTTGGTGGTGATCATATATCGATACAGGATTTTATCAAACTCTTCCTCTCCCTTTAATGCATTTATAATATAGTCAATCAATGCATCATAGATCTCATCTGCATCATAATAATCCGACTCGATATCAAAGCTGCTGATGTCAATCCATTCATTGGATATAGCATGTCTCAGATATTTGCGGAGACTGCACCGGTCATTCTTCCACTCCCGGTATACCTCATCCTCCTCATCGATGAGAGAGGTATTGAGAATCTCATTTATTTCAAGCAGATTGACAATGTATGATACGTATTCCTGACTTTCTTCCGAAAGGTTTTTATAGGCGGTATCACCGTTCTTCATGTTATTTCGAAGCCGGTTAAGCACCTCTTTCTGTTTCTTTTTAAATAAGGCATAGACCTTTTTTTCCACGCTCTTGGCTTTCTTGGATGCAATGTGGTCAATGTCAATCACATTGTTGTCAAACAGCGCATAATACACATTAAATATAGGAATCATCTTATCGTTCCCACCCTCAGTGCTGGGGGTTAGATGTGCCAGCAGGATACCGGCAAGACGGCGCTCCAGTATATTATAAGCATATTTCTGAAGGTCACTGTCTATCGTCAGATAGATATCATTACCGGTCGTGGCATCCACGGAATCCACAGTCTTGATGATCTGTCCCAGATTATTGACAAGAACATCCGTCCTTCCCTTTGTCCCTCTGAGCACTGTTTCCATGGTTTTCTCTATTCCTGTTTTTCCCACGATATCATTGGATGAGTACTGCTGGTCTTTCTCATAATTCTCATTGAGTTCTTCCATCTCTCCTTCCGAGATAACACCGGTGTATCCGACAATGTTGGAGAAATAGATGGAGTCATTATATCTGCGAAGAGAATCCACCTCAATATCCACTCCCGGGTACTGCTGGGAATGCTCCGATATCTCAGCGATACTTTTCTCACTGATATTGGTGGCTACGGTGATGGGGGTGGTCTGAGAATAACGGTTCATGTAAGCATCATACCGGATGGACATGATCTTCAGAGCATCCTCCATGGAGTAGGTGTCAGAGATATCAAACATCTTTCCTACCCCTGCCGGACCGTTCTCACCGACCCTGAGGTATTCATATACTTCCTGGGGAGTTGAATTGAGCCAAAGCTCTGCTTTTTTCTTCTCGTCATCCTCCAGCTTGTCAAAATTGACGATCCCGTAGATGTCTTTTTTAAATCTGGTCAGGGAACTCCCGGATTCCGTGAACTTCAGATTACCTTTTGAATCCAGTTTCAGAGGAAGATTATAGATGATACTGTCCTCGTTGTGCTCCAGAAGTTTAATCAGATTATAGATGACCTCATTACGGATTTCATTCTCACCGACAGTATGGTCCTGGGTGGATCTTTCCCTGGCAATCTCTTTCAGTTTATCACTTTTTGCAAAGGTAACCTTATATGCCAGCTGATTGTAGGCCAGAAGATTCCCGTTGCAATCATAGATATTCCCTCTGGACCCACTGGTCTCGACAGTTTTCTCCACAGTGTATCTGAAATTGGCCTCGTGTTCTGCTCCTTCCACGATCTGCAGGACAAACAGTCTGTAGACCAGGACGATAAACATGGCAGAAATAATGATTCCCAGGAGAATGATACGGTTGGAGAAAAACTCCTTCAGATTCTTCCTTATCCTTCTCCCGTCGATATCTTTCAAAAATCTAAACAAAATCTACACTTCCTTTTTCATACTGTTCCAGCCAGATATTTACCCTCAGAAAAATCCGGTAAAAAATAACACTCACTGCCACAGTGTACACCAATTCCGGCAGAATTATCCTGCGTATGTAAGTGAACATATGCAGATGGTTTTTCAGTAAGCCATATCCGATATACAGCAGAAAACCGTAAACCAGATCGTTGGCCGCGATCAAAACCAGAGGGAGAAATGTATCCTCCGAATAATAGATCCGGTGGAAGAAACCATCTATAAAGCCTAAAACCATAAAAACAAATGCAAAGATGCCGAGGTAAGGACTATAGAAAATATCAAGAAGCAGCCCGCTGAAAAAACCAATGAGCATTCCTTCCTTCTGCCCTCTCATAACCGCGACGGATGCCACAAGGATCAGCATAATATTCGGTGCGATATCCGCCAGCTTCAACATACCGAACAAGGCTGTCTGACAGACAAAACATAATATGATGCCTATCCCTCCAACAATTATTCTTCTCATTAATGATCCTCTCTTATACTACAAGCGGCGGAAAAAGAGAAACTTGCATCAAAAGCTTCTTTTTCCGCCTCCCTATTAATCTACTGTATCAGCATCCCTTGGTACTTCTTTCAGTTCCATGATAACCAGAACCTGCTTGATATGCTGAAAATCCACCACCGGAGTAACCTGGGCTGATTTTGTAAGATTGGTGGAATCAATCTTGATGTCACTGACTGTACCGATGCGGATTCCCTGAAGATACCTGGAACTGATGTGCGAAGTTACCAACTCATCTCCGGAATTCATCTCCGCGTCCTTGCTGATATATTTGACATCGATCATGCCGCTTTCCTGGATCTTCTCCGTATTTCCCTTCACCACGCAGGTATCGGAAGTGGTTACTGACATGGCACTGACGCTGCTCTCATCTGAGATGATAGACTGAACTTTCGCGTAATTCCTGCCGACTTCCGTCACAATTCCTACCAGCCCTGTGCCTGCGATCACATTCATATTAACCTGGATTCCGTCATCGGAACCTTTGTTGATTATAAAATTACGATACCAGTTGTTGGATCCGTTACTGATAACACGGGCTCCGACTTTCTTATATTGACTGTATTCCTGATCCAAAGCCAGCAGCGCGCGGAGTTCATCAAGCTCAGACTGGTTGGCCTTAAGTTCTTCGTTAGCCTGAGTCAGCTCATTCACCTTCTCGGTCAGAGTGGAATTCTTCTGCTGCAGCTCCTTCATACTCTCGAAGGAATCGAAATAATCGTCCAGCCAGACACCTACAGAGTTGATCCCGTCCTGCATGGGAACGATGAAAGTTCCTGTGATGAAGGACAATGGTTTTGCAGCCCTTTTGAACATGGCGCTTATGACGATCATTACTATGCAAATCACCGTGAGGACGATCAGCAAGATCCTTGGAGAGAGCTCTATCTTTCTACGTTCTTTCAACTTCTCAGCTCCTAACTGATGATCTTCATCTCAATATCAGTGAAAAGAAGATTCCTGGAAATTATAAGCCATACGGTCATACTCCGGATTCTCCATGATCATACAGAGCCCTTTGGCTACCGTAAGCTCAGGATCCTCCATCTTCATGATAGACAAACCTGTCTCCTGCTGAATCAGAAGGTCAAGATTTTTGATATAGGTGGAACCTCCTGTCATACAGATTCCTTCATGCATAATATCCATGGATAATTCCGGCGGTGTTTTCTCCAAAATGAAACGAATGGAATCAATGATGGAAGAAAGGCTCTCTGACATTGCATCAAAAATCAGATGGTTGGTTACTGTCACGCGGCTTGGCAATCCTGTGATGAGGTTACGTCCCATCACATCAAAGGTAGTTTCTGCCTCTTCCTTGATGCCGCTGGCCAGATTCATCTTCAGCCTTTCCGCACTCTTCATT
Source organism: uncultured Lachnospiraceae bacterium (assembly GCA_902796415.1). Taxonomy (GTDB): domain Bacteria; phylum Bacillota; class Clostridia; order Lachnospirales; family Lachnospiraceae; genus Anaerobutyricum. The sequence goes on along the minus strand of CADBOX010000402.1, from coordinate 6,463 downwards.
CCGATTACCAGATTGTGTTTTTTCTTCACAGCCTGCTGGATCGATTCGTCAAATTTGGTCCCGCCGACCTTCAAAAGACGACTCTGTACGATTCCACCAAGACTGATCAGACTGATTTCAGTGGTGTCTGCACCAATATTAACTACGAGTCTGCCGGTGGCATTCATGACATCCAGTCCTGCTCCGATGGCATCTGCGATCGGTTTCTCCACGATACGTATCTTCTTGGTCTTTAAAGAAGAACTGGCTATCACGTCAAAAAAGGCTCTCTTCTCCACTTCTGTGATGTCTGTGGGAACAGCGATGATGAACTCGGAATTGCTTCCGGCTGTCAGGTTCTCCGGCATCTTTTTCCCTTTGAATCCCTTGAAATACAACTGTATCATGGTCTGCATGGCACTGAAATCAGCGATGACCCCGTTCACGACGGGTTTCTTCACGTCGATATTCTTCGGTGCTTTTTCATACATGGCATAAGCCTCATCACCCAGTGCGAGTGGTTCATTTCTTCTGATCATGGCAATCATATTCTTCTGATGAAGAACCACACCTGCATTCTTCTGACTGATCTTGATCGAATTTGTTCCCATATCTATTCCATAAACTTTCTCAGACATCCGTGTGTCTCCTTTCGTCATAATCCTCTATAGTACTTTCTCTTCCCTCATACTGTAAAAACAACGGTCCCCTATGATGATGTGGTCGGACAGAGGGATACCCAATATATCCCCCGCCTCTTTGATTCTTCTGGTAATCAGGAGATCCTCCCTGCTTGGTTGCGGGCATCCGGAGGGATGATTGTGAAGCAGTATCAGATAGACTGCCTCGCTTCGCAAAGCCTGCGCGAATATATTTTTCACCGGCACATAGGCGTTGTTGGAATCACCCATAGTCAAGGTCATCTCTTTGAGAAGGCAGTGCCTTCCGTTAAGCAGAAGAAGCTGTACCTTCTCATAATCCAGATGTCGCATACTTTCCATATAATAGGATGCGATATCCTCCGGACTGTGAAATTCGCAGCTCTGGGTATAGCCTGCCCTGGACAGCCTTCGGGATAATTCCAGGATGCACTGCAGCTGAACTGCCTTCACGATTCCGATTCCGGGTATGCTTTGGAATTCTTCCATGCTCAGATGATAAAGTCCTTCCAGTCCCTTGTAAGACGGATGCAGGTCCAGCAACCTCCATGCCAGTTCCATGGAAGAGCATTCTTTTGTTCCGCTGCGAAGCATCACAGCCAGAAGCTCTCCGTCTGACAAGGCTTCCGCCCCAAATTCCAGGCACTTTTCATATGGCCTCTCACCCGGAGGCCGGTCTTTCATACGCAAATAATGTTGTTCCATATTATGCCTCCTTGACGCTCTCCAGGCAGGTAGGCACAATCAATCAAAGTATATCTTAACACAAAAAAGATTCTTTGTATATACATTCACAATTCTGTAATCCTTAAATTTTTTTATCATTTATTAAGATTTTTTAAATGATACAATCTCATAAGGGTTTCTGACCGAGCGATATTTTGCCCGTCTCATAGATTTTCTGCAGGGACATCATAATCCCGTATTTGGCGTGCTCCCAGGTAAGTCCCCCCTGAAAATAGACAGCGTAAGGTTCTTTCATGGGACCGTCAGCACTTAGTTCGATGGAAGAACCGGACACGAAAGCTCCGGCCGCCATGATGACTTTGGCATCATATCCCGGCATATCCCATGGTTCCGGACGGACGAAGCTGTCCACAGGAGCGCTGGCCTGGATCCCTTGGCAAAAAGCCACAAGCAGGTCAGGGTCATGAAATATCACTTGCTGGATGATGTCATGTCTGGATTCCCGGCTGTCAGGTATAACCTTAAATCCCAGTCCCTCATAGATATTCGCGGCATAGATTGCCCCCTTCAGAGCTCCCTTCACCACAGTGGGGGCAAGGAATAGTCCCTGGGTCAAACTTGCGGTTATACCCAGACTCGCTCCCACTTCTTTTCCAAGTCCCGGGGAAGTAAGGCGGAAGGCTGCTCTTTCGATACATTCTTTCGTTCCCACAAGATACCCACCTATGGGAGCCAGCCCACCTCCCGGATTCTTGATGAGGGAACCCACCACCAGATCTGCACCCACCTGGGAAGGTTCCTGCAATTCCACAAACTCTCCGTAACAGTTGTCCACCATACAGATAACATCCGGTTTGATTCCCTTGATGAAGGAAATCAATTGTCCGATCCTGTCCACGGAAAGAGTAGGCCGGGAAGCATATCCCTTGGATCGTTGTATCGTCACTAACTTCGTTTTCTCGTTAACCGCTGCCCGGATTCCGTCCCAGTCGAACCCTCCGTCATCCAACAGCTCCACCTGCCGGTAACTGATCCCGTATTCGGCCAAAGACCCATTGGAAGGCCGGATGCCAATCACTTCTTCCAAAGTGTCATAAGGTTTTCCCACTGGGGACAACAATTCATCTCCCGGTCTTAACTGACTCATCAAGGCCAGGGCTAACGCGTGAGTCCCACAGGTTATCTGCTGTCGCACCAGGGCATCCTCCGTCCCGAAGACATCCGCGTAGATTCTCTCCAGAGTCTCACGGCCAATATCGTTATATCCGTACCCGGTGCTGGGCATCAGGCATGCTTCGCTGAGACGGTTTTCTATCATGGCAGAAAGCACCTTCATCTGGTTGCACTCAGCGATATGATCAATCTCCCGAAACCGCTCCTGCAATCTATATTCAATATCTGAGCAGTAATCGTACACCTGAGGTGAAATCCCCATGCTCATATAATACGTTCTCAAATCATCTTTTTTATTCATCTCTTATTCCAACCTGTCTGTCCATAGGGGGTCTGACCCCCATTAAAGGATTCCTTTCTGTCTCAGATGTTCCAGAATGGCAGAGAGGATCTCCTCCTCCCCGGGGTAATCCCCCTTATTGATCCATATGACATCCTTTTCTCTCCGAAACCAGGTGAGTTGTCTTTTCGCAAATCTTCTGGTCTCCATTTTGATGCGGTCCACCACTTCATCCAGAGGAAGGTTCCCATCAAAATAATCAAAAAACTCTTTGTAGCCCAAACCCTGCATGGATACCAGATCCGGTGTGTATCCTCTCTCAGACAGTTGACGCACTTCCTGAAGAAGTCCCTGTTCCATCATCTGATCCACCCTTTGGTTAATCCGGTCATACAGGATTCCCCTGTCCTGATTCAACACCAGATAGGCAAATTGATAGGGGGAGGTCCTCTCCTGTTGCTCCCGGTTGTGGGCGGAGAGCTTCCGTCCGGTCTCCTTATGATATTCCAGAGCCCTGATCACTTTTTTCACATTGTGATAATGGACGGAGGCCGCATATTCCGGATCCACCTCCTCCAGCATAGAGTGAAGGTATTGTTTTCCTTTCTCCTCCGCCAGCTGTGTCAGTTCCCTGCGGTAATTCTCCTCCTCCGGATGCTCGGAAAAATCGATATCATACAAAAGTGCCTGGATATAGAATCCGGTTCCTCCCACAAGGACCGGAATCTTCCCGTGGGAGTAGATCCTGGTCATCGCCTCCTTGGCCATTTTCTGAAACTCCACCACATTGAAAGGCTGGTCTGGATCCAGGATGTCCACCAGATAATGGGGAATCCCATCCATTTCTTCCGCTGTGATCTTGGCCGTGCCGATATCCATCCCGCGGTAAACCTGCATGGAGTCTGCACTGATGATCTCTCCCCCGATCTCATGGGCAAGTCGAATGGACAGGCTGGTCTTCCCCACGGAAGTGGGGCCTGTCAGTATCACTAATGGTTTTTTACCGTCCCGTTTTATCTCCTTCATCATATGCATTCCGGCTCCTACTGTATACGGTGAAACTTCTTCTCCAGTTCCTTTTGAGTCATGGAGATGATTGTGGGCCTGCCATGGGGGCATTGATAGGGATTTTCCAACTCCATAAGCTGATCCATCAATGCTTCCATCTCCTGGAAGGACAGATTCATGTTTCCTTTTACTGCAGCTTTGCAGGCCATGGAAGCAAGTTTATCTGTCAGGACATTAAAATCCATTTTTCCCGTATTATCATCTATGTTGTCCAACAGTTCCACAAAAAGATCCCGGGGATCCAGGTCGATCAGATCAGCCGGAACCGCGCGGATGCAGTACTCATCTCCCCCGAAATCCTCCAAAGAATACCCCAGTTCCCGGAAGGCTTCCCTGCAGGATTCCAGACGTTGCTGTTCCCTGAGATTCAGACTGAGAATGATAGGCGGGGCCACCATCTGCTGACTTACTTTTTTCTCCTGCAGATTCTTTCTCATCTTCTCATACATAACCTTCTCATGGGCCGCATGCTGATCCACAAAGAAGAGTTTATCATCGTATTCAAACATCCAGTAGGTACGAAATACCTGCCCGATCAGGCGGTAACTTGGTTTTGTATCCCCTGAGAAGAGAGGGATATCTTCCAGTTTCATCTGTTTGCCGTACTGATCCGGTTCTTTCAGAACCGGCATCCGGGTCGTTGATCCGAGATCCGGCTGTTTTAAAGTTGAGGGATGCATCTGCCTGTCTATATCCGCTTTGAGTTCCGGTTTCTCCTCCAGTTTTAGCTTACGGAGTTTCTCTGCCAGACTGGCATGTCTTTCCGGAGCAGTATCTGTGCTCTCCTGAACCATATCTTTCTTCTGCTTCTTCTCATCCTGAATAGATCTGATCTTCTCCTGGGACAGCCGGGAGAAGCGCTCTTCGATCTGCTTCCTTTTTGATTCAAATGGCTCGGGAGTATTGGCAGGGGACGTATCTTTTCCGGGTTCCTTTTTCCCCTCCATGCCGATCCCGGGAATCAGTTCTTTTTTTACAAAGCTCTCTCTCACGGCACGGGAGATTACAGAATAAAGAAGTTCTCCGTTATGAAAACGCATCTCCATCTTGGAAGGATGAACATTTGCGTCAAAGCTGTGGGGATCCATATGAATCATCAAAGCGGTAAAAGGAAATTTGTGTATCATGGAATGGCCTTTGTAGCCATCTTCTATCGCCTTGGTAATGATGTTGTTTTTCAGATATCTGCCATTGACGAAATAGTTTTCATAAGCACGGTTTCCTCTGCAGATCAGCGGTTTCCCTATGAATCCCGCAATCTCTATGTCCTCCTCTTTATCCTTTACCTCCAGGAGATTCAGGGCAATGTCTCTGCCGTAAATGTGATATATCACATCTTTCAGATTTCCGTTCCCAGAGGTAGATATCTTATTCTTATTATCACTGATAAATTTAAAGGAGATGTCCGGATGGCTGATGGCAAGCCTTTGAATAAAAGCTTCCACATACCCTGCTTCTGTCATCTTTGATTTCAGAAACTTCCGTCTGGCAGGGGTATTGAAGAAAAGATTGCGGATCAGGAAAGTGGTTCCTTCCGGGCATCCGATCACCTCATAGCTGACTTCTTCTCCTCCCTCGATAACAAAGCGGATTCCTGAGATTCCCTCATCTGTCTTGGTGATGACTTCCACTTTGGAGACCGCGGCGATACTGGAAAGAGCCTCCCCTCGAAAACCCAGGGAAGCCACGGTTTCCAGGTCCTGGGCAGAAGCAATCTTGCTCGTGGCATGGCTCAGGAACGCAGTCCTGACCTGACTTTCTTCAATACCGCATCCGTTGTCCGTAATGCGGATAAAGTCTATTCCTCCGCCTTTGATCTCCACGGTTATGGCGGATGACCTGGCATCGATGGAATTCTCCACCAGTTCTTTCACGATAGAAGCAGGACGTTCCACCACTTCACCTGCGGCGATCTGATTGATGGTATCCTGATCTAACACTCTTATCTCTGCCATGGGTTCTCCTTTCTCTATAACGGATTCTGATTCATCTTGATTTAAAGCTTCTTCTGTAATTCAAAGAGAAAATTCAGGGCCTGAATCGGAGTCATATTCGACAGATCCGCCTCTTTCAGAGACCGCTCCACCTCACTCTCTCCTTGTTCCACAGGAAGGATATTCATACTGTCAAAAAGTGAAAGCTGAACCGGCTCCACATTTTTTTCTCTTTTTCCGATTTTCTTGATATTCTGAGTGATGTCCGTCTGCTCCAGTTCCCGGGCAATTTCTTTGGCCCTCTCAATGACCACATCCGGAACTCCCGCCAGTCGGGCCACCTGAATTCCATAGCTCTGGCTGGCACTGCCCTTGATGATTTTTCGAAGAAAGATGATGCTATCTCCTTTCTCCTTCACGGCGATACAGTAATTGTTCACCCCTGCAAGTTTTCCTTCCAGCTCTGTAAGTTCGTGATAATGTGTGGCAAACAAAGTCTTCGCCCCATTCAGATTGCTGCCGGCGATATACTCCACCACCGCCCAGGCAATGGAAAGTCCATCGTAGGTGCTGGTTCCCCTTCCGATCTCATCGAGAATCAAAAGGCTGTCACTGGTAGCATGACGGAGAATATTGGCTACCTCATTCATTTCCACCATAAATGTACTCTGCCCGGAAGCCAG
>CADBOX010000401.1 GCA_902796415.1 uncultured Lachnospiraceae bacterium | reverse complement strand
TACAATAACAGTGAGTCCAAGACCGTGATCAATCCCGAATTGCCGGAAGGCATCGAGGAAGAGATCCGGGACAAGGCAGTGAAGATCTACAAGGCATTGGATTGCTTTGGTTTATCCAGGGTGGACTTCTTCCTGACAGAGGATGGAAATAAAGTGGTATTTAACGAGATCAACACTCTTCCCGGTTTTACCGGTATCAGTATGTACCCCATGCTCTGGGAAGCAAAGGGAGTTAAAAAACCGGAACTGATCAAGAAACTCATCGATCTGGCCATGACTCGTTTTGACGGGTGAGATCATGGATAAAACCGCCCACAGAACCGGGACTCTGACCATCCGCGGCATCCGCCGGGAAGGAGGCCAGGAGGAGGTCAACGAGCTCAGGACCTCCGCAAGGTATATCTCCAAGGATGGAAAGAGATATCTTTTCTACAAAGAATATATGGAAGGCGGAGCCCATCAGCAGGTGCGCCTGACCATGACGGATCATGAAGTGATCCTCAAGAAGAAAGGAATGGGGGAGTCCCTCCTGCACTTTCAGACAGGGTCTCTGAAACCCTGCCACTACCAGACGGTGGCGGGGCCCATGGATCTGGAATCCCGGACCAGGAAGATTCATGGCAGAGAGACTTCTGACTCCCTGCTCCTTCGAATAGAATACTCCCTGTATATGCAGGGACAGCTGCTGTCAGATTATGAATTGGATCTGGTATGGAGAGAAAACTGAATAAAAAACCAGGTTCCCACAGAAACATGGGAACCTGGCAGGATGGGATGGGTTGTTCATGCGACAACTCATTTTTTATTATTTGCTTTTGCCCGAAGCTTATTCATGAAGCCCTTCTTTTCTTCTTTCTCAACCGGGGCATGGCGGAAGTTGTTGATACTTGTGATGTATATTCCGCTTACCATGGCGTGAACAGAAGCATTTACAGGAATATCATCGTAGACATCTTCGTCTGCGATGAGGCTCATGATCTTGGGTCCCACCTTGGCCTTGACTACAGGAACCTTAGCGCGTCTTGCACGCTTGGGAGCCTGGTCGATGACCATCTGGGGGAGACCGGAATCCTTCAACGGGAGCCTCTTCTTGTCGATAATCAGCATGGTGACCTTCTGCGCCGAAGAAATCAGCTTCTGTTTCTGTTCTTCCTGCTCCGTCTGCATCTTGGAGCCCTTGCGGTAAAGGAAGAAGATGATAGCACCGCCCACGGCAAGAATAATTAAGGTTATAATCCAAGGATTCATAAACTGTCCTCCTGTCTATATTGATAATCAGTCTTTTAACCTTTCAAATGAAACACTATGTGACATTGTATCATTTTATTGGCAAGTTGAAAAGCATAAATTAAAAATTTTTAATTTTTAGACAGTTCCTCGTTGACTGCATCCTGTATGATCTGACGCACTTCTTCTACCGCAAGTTTCTGTTCCGGGCGGGGGCGCTCATGGATGCGGATCGGTTCTCCGAAGGTGATGGTAACCTTGGCAGGTTTGATGGAAAGTCCCCGGTTCTCTTCCAGGATGGAGGAGGTTCCCGTGATGGCAACCGGAACCACCGGCACTCTGGCCTTCTGGGCCATCTTCAGGCTGGCCGGCTTAAACTCTCCCAGCTGGCCTTCTTTGCAGCGGGTTCCCTCCGGGAAGATGGTCATATTATAACCCTCTTTCAGGTAATCCGCTCCTTTCAGGATGCTCTTGAGACCTTCTTTTGGATTGGACCGGTCCAGGAATATGCAACGGATCAGTTCCATCCAGGCACTGAGTCCTGGGATCTTCTTCAGGGAATCTTTGGCGATGAAGCCGGCCCTCTTATCTTCCGGAATGACTTTCTCCAGGACAATGATGTCAAGGAAACTGAGATGATTGCTGGCGTAGAGACAGGTTTCTTCCGGGATATTCTCAAGGCCCTTCACAGTCAGTGTACTGCCGGTAAGATCAAAAACATGATTCACCGGGCCAGTCAGACAGTTGTGGGCGAGGCGGAATGATTCCTGAGGATCAGTCTCGGCCAGTTTGCGCAGTTTCTTTCTGGCAGGCACGGTCTTAAGGAAGAAGCCACCCAGATAACAAACTATATGTAACGTACGTGTATTCATGAGATTACCTCCCAAACAGTTTGGTTATACTCTCCAGATATTCTGCCGTCCAATCCGTGAAGAGCTCCTTTCTTGCACGGTAAGCCCAGTTGCCGTCAGCGACGCCCGGCACATTCATACGGCAGTCGCTGCCCTGGCCGAAGACATCCTGGATGGGCACGATGGCGATTCTTGCCGGGGATCCGAAACAGGTGCGGATGAAATCCCAGTGGACGGAAGAAGCATCCGTATTCATGTAACGGCGAACCTTATCTTTCGCCTTCTCCGAAGCTTTCTCATACCAGCCCACGGTGGTGTCATTGTCATGAGTTCCCGTGTAGCATACACAGTTTGCCGGCTGATTGTAAGGAAGATAGGCACTGTCCTCATCCTCGAAGGCAAACTGGAGGATCTTCATACCCGGCAGGTCGAAGCGGTCGCGAAGTTCTCTGACTTCCTCGGTGATGACACCCAGATCCTCTGCTATGATGGGAAGATCTTCTCCGAAAGTAGACTGTACGGTCTCAAAGAAGGCATCCCCGGGTCCGGGAACCCATTTTCCATTCACAGCGGTTTTGGCGTCTGCCGGAATCTCCCAATAGCTTTCCAATCCGCGGAAATGATCGATGCGGACGATGTCACTGAGGGTGAGCTGAGCCTTGATTCGTCTCATCCACCAGGAGAATCCTGTCTTCTGATGATATTTCCAGTCATAAATCGGGTTGCCCCACAGCTGACCGGTGGCACTGAAATAATCCGGCGGTACTCCTGCTACTACTTTGGGGAATCCATCCTTATCCAGCTTGAACATCTGTGGTTCCGACCACACATCGGCACTGTCCGGGGAGACGAAGATAGGGATATCTCCGATGAGGTAAATTCCCTGCTCGTTGGCATATTCTTTCAGGGCGAGCCACTGCTTGAAGAATACCCATTGAAGGAACTTTTCATATCGGATCTCATCTTCCAGCTCCCTGGCGATGACCGTCTTCTGGGTTTTTGTGGGTTTCCGGTATTTCTTCTCCCACTCCAGCCAGCGGATTCCCTTCTTGGAAGCCTTGATGGCCATGAACATGGCATAATCATCAAGCCATTCTGTCTCTTTACAAAATGTATCAAATGATTCGATCAGTTCACTGTTATCCGGAAGATGACAAAAGGCGGTATATGCCTTCTTGAACAGCCCTTTTTTATACTCACCTACCTGGGCATAATCCACCTTCTCCACAGGGAATTCCGGCACCCCGGCCAGGTCCTTCTCCGTGAGAAGCCCGTCTTTTTTCAGGAGATCCGGGCTGATCAGCAGAGGCTGTCCGGCAAAGGAAGAAAAACACTGGTAAGGGCAGTTAAACTGGCCGGTGGGTCCCAGAGGGAGAGTCTGCCAGAGATGCTGTCCCGAACGTTTCAGAAAGTCTACAAATGCATAACTCTCCGGGCCCAGATCACCGATCCCATAGGGTCCCGGCAGGGAAGTGGGATGCATGAGGATTCCGGAAAGTCGCTTGTTCCATAAAGTCTTCGTTGTTTTTTTCATAATGCCTCCAATTTGGAATGATTCATTTTATGTATGATAGACGATTCCCATTTGTTTAATATGACATCATACGCCAGTAGTATATCAATTTTAATGCCATGTGTCAAAACCGTATATTTTCTCTTTTAAATTAAGAAAAAAGGTGATATAATAAGCAGACTATGGATTGAGAAGGATGCTATCCTGAAGCCATAGAAAGATAAGAAAAACAATACATTTTTGGAGATGTTATATGATGAGAGAAAAGAGGTTATCAAGAGGGACTTCGTTCAGCCTCTGGCTGCCGATCCTTATGATAGGATTTCTTCTGATTCTCGCCCTGCTCCTGCTGGAGAGATGGCCTAAGCTGGCTTATGGCACATGTGCCGTGGGTGCGGTCTACCTGGTGCTTTCCATCGTGTACTACGAATATCTGACCCGTCTGGTGAATAACGAGCTCTATGAAGCCGGTTTCCAACAGAGTCAGCTCTATAAGAGTATGCTGAAGGAACTCCCGGTACCCTACGTGCTGACTACAGCCGCCGGAGCCATCGTCTGGTACAACGACCTGTTTGAGCAGATGTGCGAGGGAAGAGTCAACAAGAAAAACATCGCCCAGATCTTTCCGATTCTTCACAAAAAGAATTTTGCACAGCCGGAGTTGGAGAAGGTTCTGGAACTGAAACACAAAGACAAGGACTACCAGGTGCAGTGCCAGTGCGTTAAGGCCATAGAGACCGATGCTGACATGGAGGAACTGGAAGAAAAAACAGCGGATGAATATCTGCAGGTGTTTTACTTTTACGATGTCACCGAGCTGATGGAATATAAAGGTATGGCCGAGAAGAAGCGTCTGGTGACAGGTCTTATGTACATCGATAACTACGAGGAAGTCCTGGAGAACATGGAGGACGTGAGACAATCCCTCCTTCTTGCGTTGGTGGAGCGTAAGGTTGTGCGCTATATGCAGACCATGGACGCCATCGTGAAGAGATTTGAGAAGGATAAGTTCATCTTCTTATTCCAGGAGAAGAATCTGGATCAGATGCTGGAAGATAAATTCTCCATCCTGGATGAAGTACGCAGTATCAATGCGGGAAATGAGATGTCCCTGACCTTAAGTATCGGTGTGGGTATGAATGCACCCACCTATATCGGCACCTACGAAAGTGCCCGGATTGCCATGGATATGGCACTGGGCCGTGGAGGAGATCAGGCCGTGGTGAAAAACGGGAATTCCATCACTTATTACGGTGGAAAGACCCAGAAAGTTGAGAAGAGCACCCGGGTGAAGGCCAGGGTAAAAGCCCATGCTCTCAGGGAGATGATCCTGACCAATGACACCATCCTGATCATGGGGCACAAGAATCCGGATGCAGACTGTATCGGTGCAGCCATCGGTGTCTACCGGATGGCCAAGACATTTGGGAAGAAGGCTTATCTGGTCATCGACAAGAACTGCCCTGCCATCGAGCCTATCGTCAGCCTGCTGGAGCCGGAGGATGATGAGAAATTATTCCTGACCAATGAAGAAGTGATGAACCGGAAAGATCCCCGGACCATGCTGGTTGTGGTGGATGTGAATGTCCCCGGCATGACAGAGTG
>CADBOX010000400.1 GCA_902796415.1 uncultured Lachnospiraceae bacterium | reverse complement strand
CTGTCTGAAGCATTTCTATATCGGCAGAAATAATGTCCCAGTATTTCGCAAACACCTGATAAGCCACATATCTGTCCGCCAACTTTATGGGATCAATTCTTCCAAAAATATCTTCCGTGATTTTCTCTTTCTCCTGCTCGGCTTCAACATCCAGGATTCCTTCAATCAAATCTTCCTGAAGCCTCTCATAGAATCCTCCAAACGCCTTGGTAAATGCTACCCTGTATTCTTCAACCGACTCGAAAGAATCAATGATACCCTTGATATCGTCTGTCCTCGGCTGAAGATATCCTTCAGAAGCACTCTCAAATAGTGCTTCTCGAAGTCCGGGGAAGGCTTCCCAGTATTCATCAAAGGCATCCACTTCCGCTTCCGGTATCCCGCCGAACATCGTCGCACGAATATCCCACTTCTCCGGATCATCAGCCGAATCAACATACCTGGTAATATTCAGGTTATACTCATTTTCCCGAATGGTCTCTTTTGGAACCAGCACGGAATACTTTTCAATCTCTGTTCTGTACTTGACCGTATCGGTGATCTTTTTAATATCAGATGCCCTCAGCTTGTTATTTTTTCCTGATTTTTCAAAGCCTCTGGATGCGTCAATGATGAGCACATCCGTTGACGGTCTGTTCCTCTTTAACACCATAATAATTGTTGCAATGTTCGTTCCAAAGAAAATATTCTCCGGCAGCCCGATGATTGCATCAATACGGTTCTTCTCAATCAGATTCTCACGGATTTTCGCTTCTTCTCCGCCTCTAAAAAGAACACCATGAGGAAGAACGATAGTCATAATACCGTCATCTTCCAGATGATAGAGATCATGAAGCAGGAAGGCAAAATCCGCCTTTGCCTTCGGTGCAACACCGAAATCCTTGTATCTCGGATCAAACTCTTTATCCTTAGGATCCCATTTCTGCGAATACGGCGGATTGCTTACCACGGCATCCACCCTCACAAGCTCATAGGTAGTCTCTTTTTTATTTTCTTCAAAGAACGGCCAGTCATCCTCCAGCGTATCTCCGTTCCTGACATTAATATTTGCCGGCTTGATTCCTCTCATAACCAGATTCATTCTGGTCAGGTTGAAAGTATTCTCTTTCAGTTCCTGAGCATAGTAATCAATCTTGCCATCCCCGCTGATATACTTCGCCGCAGATTTACCAATGTTTATGAGAAGCGATCCCGAACCGGACGTCGGATCATATATTTTAATCTGCTTTCTGTCCTTCAGATGCTCTGCTACAATCTCAGACATTAGGACGGACACTTCATGTGGTGTATAGAACTCCCCGGCCTTCTTTCCCGCATTAGCGGCAAAGTTGCTGATCAGATATTCATAGATAAAACCAAGCACATCATAATCCTGCTTCCCATCCATCGGGATCTTTTTGATGAGCTTCAATAGCTTCTTCACAGCTTTAGTCTGTGATCCCGATGTTTCTCCCAACTTAGAAAGCCCAGTCTGAAGCGTGTTGAAGATTTTTTCAAAGACCTTCTTATAGACCTCATCAATATTCTGATCAAAGTCCGAAAGGGCATCCCTGACATTCTTCACATCAAAATCATTCCCCATAGAAAGCCATGTAGAAAACAGATTGTCATATGCAATGAAGTAACCCAATGTCTCACGCACATGCTTTGCGTATTTGACATCTTTTTCATTGACCTTTTTTATTTCTTCATCACTGAGTTTTTCCTTGCGGAATAATTCAAGTTCCCGCTCTGACAGGTACTTGTAGAAAATAAATCCCAAGATGAAATCCTTATACTCGTTTGCCTCTATCTTTGATCGCATCTGATTAGCTGATTCCCAGATTGTAGATGCCAGCTGATGTTTATTCATGGTTAATAATCCTCCCGTTTTATGATTGGTCACTGCTGCATTGGAAATCAGCAATCATTGATATCTATTCCTTTAGCCAAAAGTCTCTCGTATCGTTCATATGAAAGAACTACTGCTAATGGTTTTCCGTTCTTCAAAATGAATGCTGTCTTATCTTCGTCCACAAGACCGCGTATCAATTTTGAAGACTGACCTCTATTAAATTCGCCGATATTAAAGTGTTCCATCGGGACGATGTTTTTTTTCTGCATAGTCAGTCCTCCTGCTTCTGCTTGACCCAATTCTACGAATATCAGTATAGCACAAACAGATT
>CADBOX010000399.1 GCA_902796415.1 uncultured Lachnospiraceae bacterium | reverse complement strand
TGAAGGAATTCTTGCTGAGGCTCTTCTCCCTGTCGGAAAGATAATCCTTAAACATATAATCGAAGGGTTCTGCGATATACAGCCTGCAATAATCTCCTGCAGGGAGGTTTTTCGGCATAGATTCATCAACACAGAACGCATGTTGTGTTTCCTTTGAAAATCTTTCTCTGGATTCACGCAGCAGTTGATTGATCACTTTATTCTTACCGGTTTCATTTTTCATGAAGAAACGGAACTCCAGGTTATCCGAGTTCTCACACAGGTATTGTTTTATCAATTGAGTATCCACGGTCATACCGCGGTTCTTCACATTATAATAAGAGATTGTATTATTTCCCATACAAACCTTCCCATCTATCTAATAGCAGTTTGGCGACACTTCCGATTCCATGCGCTTTATGTAAGCGCTGCTTTATATTCTGGTATCTTTCGCCAAACATAAAAGACGGTATCCTGGCATAGTCCATGATCAGTCCGGCAATCCGCTCCGAGCTGTGTCCATCACAAGACGACATATACTTATCCAGGAAATTCTGAAATTGATCAGATACTGAATAATCTTTCAGGCTGCCAAGATACTCAGACAACTCTTTTTGATTTGTTATGACAGGTCCGGGGAGATCCTCCGGATATCTGAGGTAAAATCCACGATTATAGATATTGATATCGTAACAGAAGAAAACCATCGGTTTATTCAGAAGTGCATATTCGAATATCACGGAAGAATAATCCGTGATCAGCAGATCCGATACCATCATATAGTCATTGGTCGGGTAGTCACGGTAGACAAATATGTTATCATAGGATTTGTCCAGAATACTGTTTTCCATCAAAGGATGTGGGCAGATCACCATAACCTGATCTTCCTGAAGTGATTCTGACAGAGAATCAAAATCCAGATCAGGACGGAACTGTGTTCTGTCTTTCCCCACATCCCGGAAGGTCGGGGCATATAAGATAACATGTTTTCCCGATAGCTCCGGATGATCCCTGTAAATCTGATCCCTGATATTTCTTTTTATACTCTCATCATAAAAGACGTCTGTTCTTGGAGTGCCTAATGCATACACCTTGTTGACATCAACATCAAAAGCATCCGCGTAGATCGATCTCAGGGCCTGCCCGCTCACACATACCAGATTATACTGGGCATGGGTGGCAGCATCTGTTTTTCTTGTCAGATTTGTGCCTCTGCAGCCGAATTGTTTAAATGCTCCGCATGCATGCCATATCTGGATCAGCCTTTGTTGGGGACGAAGTGGTATATATCTTACATACTTCAGGTAATCGTCTGTGACAATTATGCGGCTGGTCATGATCAATTCGGTAATCTCCAGTGCGGTATCGATATCATGAGGCAGTTTACGGCAGATATATTGTTTTTTACATCCTTTCACCTTTTGATACAAGCTCAGGGCATTGCCGGTCAGCGTATCATCTGAACGGATTGAAACAAACAGAACTCTGTTCTCGATCTTTTTACCTTTGTTCTCTTCCAGACATTTTTTAAGTGCCAGATCCAATGGTTTGTCATTCTTGAATGGCAACATTTTTCCGGCAAGATTTCCGGAATCGGGAAGCAGTCTATTATCGCACAAAGATTCTATGCCTCTTTCATACTCAGCCAGATATTTCTCCGATGAATTGTTGCGTATGAGATCTTTGTATGACTCCTCATCTCCCCTGAAAAGAATTTTCTCTCCATAGAGATATCGGCAGGCGCCTCTCTTATATAGTCTGCTGATAAATGCTTCTGTATCATCATCGAAATAAGGCCATTCTGATTTAAGAAAATCTGTGCGAAAGAATTTATTACCAAAAATCAGATCCGTACTGACCACATCACTGTAACGGTACCCGCCGGCAAATGATTCACAGACTGCCTTGCTGTAAGTGATCGGCTGTATCATCTCATATTGATTGTGATATACAACCATCGCGATAAAATCTACATACTTAGCACCTAATTGCTTGGCAATATAGGAAAAAGTGTTATACCGATAGCTGAAATAAGGATTACAGATACACGTATATTCTGTATCTGTAAGGGACACTGCTCTCTGATAGAAATCCCCGGGTGATTCGCATGCGATATATACGATATTATCCTGTTCAAGGCCATACTCTCTGATGGTTGGCAACATGGATTCAGGCACATAGATCTTGAAGAATATGCAATCCTGATCCAAAAGAGATTTCAGACAATTCCTGAATAACTCCTCGCTCTCCATGTCACCATATAAAACGGCACAGAAAATTGCCTTCTTAAGAACTGAATCTTTATGGGTATCCAGATGATTGAGCGAATACAGGGAAAAGTCTTTCTCCAGATCTGCCAATGACGACAAGTCAATCATCCCTACACATTTATGGATTTCCGCCACAATAGATTCTATGGACTCCTTCTTTAGTTTCCAGAATCGGGGATAAAAATTCTTCAGAAGAATCCTCGATTCTTTTTTGAAGATCTCATTAATATATGTCCGGCTTTCAATATGATCATCGATCAATTCTTCAAAAGACCGATATTGGTCATATCTGGTCATCAGACTTTTTTTGGCGGACTCCAGGATAAGATGATGTGCAGTGACATAATCTGTGACCTTCGATTCGGAAATCCCCGCGGTAATTGAACCAAACTCTGCTTCCTTATACTTCCTGTAATGTATGATCAACCTGTCAAGTCCGGTTATATTTTCACACCAATAAAGATAATCATACAGGAACACACCATCCTCCGAGTAAGAAATCGGAACAAATTGAATATGGTGTTCCCGGATGATGCTTCTCTTGAACAGTTTGTTCCACAATACAAAAGTACTTATGATATCCGGGTCAAATTTATCGATTTTTTCTCTTTGGACAAGTTCATCGATCCTGTGAACTTCTGTTTTCTTTTGTTCATCAAATATGTCATATCTGGCGATAACCAGATCCGCCTGTTTTTGAACCATAGTGTCATATAGTTCTTCGAGAGCAAATCCTTCCAGGATGTCATCGGCATCCAGGAAGAATATGTATTCTCCCCTGGCTATATTCAATCCCAGATTTCTGGCAGAAGAGGGACCTCCGTTCTCCTTATATAAAACAATAATATTATCATGTTTCCTGCTATACTCATCCAGAATATCCTGTGTGCCATCTGTTGATCCGTCATTGATCACAATAATCTCGTATTCCTTCTCACTCAAGGATTGGTTTGTCACACTTTCCAGGCTTTCAATGATATATTGTTCCGCGTTATATGCTGGCATGATAACGGATATTTTTAGTTCATTACTCATTGTACTTACCATCTGTCACTCTTTACTTATCTCATTTCGTATACTTCGTTTTTCTACTATAGATATATAATTATTTTTTCAATAATTTTATAAGCCGAATGTAATTATACTATTCAAAAATAAACATTGTCAAGATTATGGACATTGGTTGAAGAAGCAAAAAAAGAGCATCCTGATCATTTCTTCTCGGGATGCTCTTTAGCTATGATATTCAATTATCATATCCAATGGACTTTACCTCCTGGTAACAAATTTCTTAACCTTAATTAAGATTCTGTCAGATTGTACTTTAAGTTAAGATACTATTTTCTTTCAACTCTGAGCTGATTGTAAAGTATCTGCATCTTCCTGTCAGATCTTCCAAACCCTCAAAATCTTCTGAAAACTTTTACAATATGACGGGTTTTCCTGTTGCAAGTCCTATGAATCCTCTTAACCTCATGTATGATCGTTACCTCTTATTCTTCACTACACTTCGTGAGCACTTTACAAACAAAATCCAATCTAATCACTATATAGATCTCACCCATAAAACCTGCTCTAATCTCTGAGTTCATATCACACAATCAATTAATGAATTCGATTCTAAAGTTTTTGTTGGACCATACCTCCTGTTCTTAAGTATCGTTTCGGTTCTCAACTTATACTTCTGGTGGTCTGTACCTCCATTTCTTAGAATCTTTGATTTATAAAACATCTCTTTGTTTTATGTCTGTATTATAATTGTTATTTATGGTTTTGTCAATACTTTTGTCCATACTATTTTATTATTTTTTTATTATTGTTTCTATATTTATCCGTTAATTGCATATTAATAATCTAATTGTTTAATAAATTAATTATTTTCTGACATTTCAAAAACTAAACTCCTCTGATTCGGAATCTTTTCTTCATATCTTCCCGGGTCCACAAGATCACATCATTCTGCCTGGCCAGATTCCATGCACTTTTGGTAAAAAACTGATTGGTTACGACCATGGCCTGATCTGCTTCATAGTATGCCACCGAAGCCGCCGCTTCCTGGACTGCGGCTATGCCGATATTGCGGTCATATCGCTTAGCCTGCACCACGATACGCTTCCCTCTTTTCTTCAGGATAAGATCCGCACCATAATCATGGCTGGCTTCCGTAAATCTGACCCGGTAACCCAGCCGCTTAAACTGGACATAAAGATACTCTTCAAATGCCTCTCCGCTTAAACGATCGATCTTACCCATACTCATGTTAAGGTATCTCCCCCTCCATATTCTTCGCAGAAATGACAGGAGAAAAGCAGAACAAAGCAAGGCAGAGAGCACAGTGATGACCACATGATCCCCGCAATAGGCAGAATATCCCAGATAATATAAAACTCCAATACAAGTCAATTCGATGATAGCCAAATCATCACACTCCTGTCCATAATTCCTTTCCGGGTACATCATTATAATACAGCAAGAACATATGTTTGTCTATATGGAGTTTAATTATTATACGAACAAATCATCTAATCACATTGACGGATTTTGAAAAAATATATATGCTGATGTAAACAGTGAAACTTTTTATTCAGGAGGGATTCCTATGTCTGTATTAACCGGTGATAATATCGCAAAAAAAAAGGATGGCAGTGAGTTAACCATCCTTGATTATGATACTGTGAATCTTGATGAAGAGAAACATGCTCTGGTAATCATCGACCAGACGAAACTTCCCAATCGTATTGAAATCTTATCCATCACCTCCCAGGAGGATATCTGGGATGCGATTTATCTGCTGAAAGTCAGAGGGGCACCTGCCATAGGTGTAACTGCTGCCATCGGTATCTACCTGGCAGCCCGGGAGATTAAGGCAGATGATTTCGATACCTTCTATACCGCCTTTCGTAAGGCTTCCGACTATCTGAATTCTTCACGCCCTACCGCGGTGAATCTTTCATGGGCACTAAAGCGGATGGAAGATGTGGTTCTCGCTCATAAAGAAGCCGGGATTCCGGAGATCGTGGAAGCTCTTCACCGGGAAGCATTACATATCCGTCAGGAGGATATCGATGTCTGCAGGGAAATTGGCCGCCACGGGCTCTCCCTGATCAAACCGGGCGACGGACTGCTGACACACTGCAATGCAGGACAGCTGGCCACCGTGCGGTATGGTACCGCCACAGCTCCAATGTATCTGGGGCATGAACAAGGTTACAATTTCAAGATCTATTGTGATGAGACAAGACCCCTGCTTCAGGGAGCGCGGCTCACCAGTTTTGAATTAAAAAGTGCGGGCATGGATGTAACAGTCCTGTGCGATAACATGTCTGCATCACTTATGCGTGAGGGTAAAGTTGACGCCATCTTTGTGGGTTGTGACCGGGTTGCCGGCAACGGAGATACCGCCAATAAGATCGGAACATCCATGGTGGCTCTGGCTGCGAAGCGTTACGGGGTTCCTTTCTATGTCTGTGCCCCGACCTCCACCATAGACCTCGAGACGAAAACCGGAGCTGATATCGTCATAGAGCAGCGCAAAGCGGAGGAAGTCACAAGCATGTGGTATAAGGAACCCATGGTTGCTGATGGAATCAAAGTATATAATCCGGCTTTCGATGTGACGGATCATGATCTGATCACAGGAATCGTGACAGAATATGGTATCGCATATCCACCTTATGATCAGTCCTTCCGGGAAATTTTCCTTAAGAAGGCGTGATCTCCCTTTTGTTCAGTTTTTCACTCTCCATCCGGCAGGATACTTGTTTTTCAGGGTATTGCCGATCAGTTTTCCGAAACCCAGAGAATATCCTTCCACCAGAATCAGGTACCATCCGTTTTGAAGACCCTTCTTTCCTTCGGTGCCTGATTCGGTGGTTGCCAGATCCTCCACCTGAAGGGTCTCTCCCCGCAGATAGGCTGTCAGTCTCTCATCATCTTGTGAGAAATTAAGACAATTGGAAAAAGTATTCTTCGACAGGATCAGGGCAAAGGGTTGGGAGGGTTCAAATCGGTTCTTTTTCATATCCCCCAGATATACCCCGTTTCTCAGGAAATGAATCCCCTTGTTCTCATAGGACTTCTCCGGGACATAATAGACTTTATCCCCTCTGATCTCAATATCATCGTAGGTTCCCCAGGAAGCAAAAGAGCCTTTGAGAAGGGAGAAGAATTCATCAAGAATCCTCTTTTGTTCTTTGTTCGGTCTCGCACTCCGGTCTTTTCCTGTTTTACCCTTTCCTTTCTTCCTTCCGGCTTTTCCAACAGGCCTCTCTTCCCTGTCCGGAGAAAAATCCTCTTTTTTCAACAAGGCCAGAAAATGACCTTCCCCCTCCATATGGTGGGGCCAGATTCTCCGGGTCATACTGCAGTCCGGATGAAAAATCATACCTTGAAAAGAAGAGATACCGGGTGAGAATCCTTCGTAATCCTCCATGGGGATGATTTTCATCTCGGGGCGTTGTTCCAGCAGCCAGCTGATAACCCCCTCGTTCTCCAGAGGGGAGAAGGTACAGGTGGAATAAAACATCATGCCCCCTGCTTTTAACATATCCGCCGCATAGAGTACGATCTCTTTCTGCAAAACAGAGAAATATTCCGGACCCTTTTCCATCCAGGCATCAACCACAGCCGGATTCTTTCGGAACATACCTTCTCCGGAACAAGGGGCATCTACCATGATTTTATCGAAATATTCCGGAAATTTCTCAGCCAATACATATGGAGGCTCATTGGTCACAAAGCTGTTGCTTACGCCAAATAGCTCCAGGTTGCGCAAAAGGGCTCTGGCCCTGGCAGTGTTGATATCATTGGCCACAAGCTGACCCTGACCGTCAAGATACGCCGCCATAGCGGTGGCCTTCCCGCCGGGGGCGGCACAAAGGTCAAGTACCCGGTCCCCGGGACATACAGATAGCCTGGAAGCCGGGGTCATGGCACTGGGTTCCTGCAGATAGTAAAGCCCTGCAGCATAGAAGGGATGCCCCGCCGGTTGGTCTTCCCTATGATAATAATATCCGTTTTCCACCCATGGTACCGGGGTCAAATGAAAAGGAGAAATCCTTTCGAATTCCTCCTTTGTAATCTTTGACGTGTTCACCCTCAGACCATAGTGGCGATGGTCTTTAAACTCTGTGAGAAAAGACTCATATTCATCGCCAAGGATCTCCCGCATGGATACGAGAAACTTCTCCGGTAAATCAGTCATACTTATCTCCTTTTATCAATCTGTCAGTTCTCCATACCTGTCAACCATGGCACGGTACTTCTGCAGGAGGACAGACATGATCACTTTTCTGGTAATGATACCGATAAAGATCCCCCTGCTGTCCACCACGGGAACAAAATTCTGGTTGATGATGAACTCATCCAGCTCCGTGATATCCGCATCGGCACTGACTGCTTTGTAATCCCATCGTTTGCGTAGTTTTCCCAGAGTGACATGCTTAAGAGCATCGTAATCATTGTGGAATTCCGTGGTCATGGCCCAGAGGAAATCGCCCTCTGTTACAGTGCCGCAGTATCTTCCGTCTTTATCGATCACCGGGACGGCCTGGTATCCTCTCTTTCGGATAGTGCGCAGTCCCTGCCCCACAGATTCCTCTTCAAAAATATAGCAAACATCGCTTTTGGGAATCAGATAAAATGATACGTTTTTCATTAATTCTTTGCCTCAGTCGTCGCTTCAGTTGCCTGCTCGGCTGCGCCGGTAGTGGCCTCCTCAGGGGCTTCTTCCGTTGCACCGGTGGTTTCTGTATCTGCTGTGGTAGCGGTGGACTCTTCACTGTGAAGGACCACTTCTTTCCAGAGTTCCTGATCTACATCTTCCTTGTAGGACCACTCACTCTCAAGATCCTTGGTCCATTCTTCGTACAGCTTATAGAATGCTTCATGCTGTCTCTCATGGATGATATCCTCTTTCTTCTTGTCTGTTGCTTCGCGGTCTGTGTAGGCAGTCAGTCTGGCTACTACATAACCGTTGTCACATTCCATAACTTCATCCATGAGATCTCCGTCTTTCATCTCAGCGAGTTTTTTCTCAAATGCTTCTCCCTCTTCCGATGCGCCGGCAGCAAAAGTTTCTGTGGTATTATTGTACTCTGCTTCTTTGGCAACGTCCTCGAGGGCTGTGCCGTCCTTGATCTTCTTAAGTGCGGCTTTTGCAGTCTTTAATACGTCAGCCTTAGCCTTGTCATCCATATCCACAGTCTTGCCATCTTCACCAGTGGTAGTTGTGGGATAGACGATACGGGCAATGCTGGTCTCCCTGGCTTCCTCATCGCTGACTTCCTTGTCCACATCTGCCACTGCAGCTTCCTGAACCTTGGAAGCAATCTTGTTTTTCTCATAGATCTGTGCCATGTCTTCCTCGGAGGCTCCACATTCTTTGAGGATGGCAGAACCTTCTGCACTCTTGGCAAATGCCTTGGCATATTCAGTACATTCCTTTTTCTCATCATCCGTGAGTGTGATCTTATACTCTTCTGCCTTGCTATTCAAAACGATGATCTGCTTGATCTGAGAGATGATCTGCTCCTTTACATTCTCTTCGAATGTAATCTGGTTTCCTTCCTCATCTGTGGAAACAGGAGTCATCCAGAAGTCACTGCCAAAATAAGAACTGTAGTAATTCTCATACTGGGAAGCCGTCATCTTAGCGTAGATCCACGCTTCCTTCAGAGTTACATCCTGCTTGTCATAAGTAAACAATACCTTGTTCCCATTCTGTGTCTTCAGATCCTTTGATGTAGAACAGCCGGTCATCAGTCCGGCAGCCATGACGAGGATCATTGCTGCACACATGACCTTAGTTGCTAATTTTTTCATTTTTTATGCCTCCTGTTTGTTTTATATTCAACATTCAAAACCCTCCTGATTCTTATCAGGGGATTTAATCGCAATCGTTACTATTATAGTATAAGTTTCAGGGAAATCAAACATTTTTTTATGGAAATGGGAAATATTCTTAGTGATCTGATGTCAGCGGCATGATGTTCTCGACGATCTCTCCGATCAGATTCATATAATCCTTCTTCAGTATCCCCTTGGTATCATACAGGAAGGTAGGTTCCTTCTCCGGTGCGATTCTCATCTTTCCCGGGTATCTGTTCAGAAACGCTTCCAGATCCTTGTACTCCATCGCCTTCTTTGGTGCAATGACAAAGCGGATCTCATTGCCCCGCTGCTCGATCAGGGATATCCGGGCTTTCCGGGCCCGGGTTCTCAATAAGGCCACATCCAGAAGACGATATAAGGGAGCCGGCAGGTCACCGTAGCGGTCCGTCAGTTCATCCACCATGTCGTCGTAGTCTTCCCGTGTTTCAATGTAGGCAATCCTCTTATATAGGGATAATTTCTGGCTCTCATTTTTGACGTAGGTAGAGGGAATGTAAGCATTTACGGAAAGGTCTATGGCAGAGTCTGCCACCGCCTCTTCCTGGCTCTCCCCTTTTAATTCCTTCACCGCCTGATTGAGCATCTTGCAGTAGAGGTCGTATCCCACACTTTCTATGTGCCCGGATTGTTCCGCTCCCAGCAGGTTCCCTGCACCGCGGATCTCCAGATCCCGCATGGCGATCTTGAAGCCACTACCCAGATCGGTAAACTCCCGGATAGCTTTGAGCCTTTTCTCCGCTTCTTCCCTGAGGACCTTGTTCCTCTGATACATAAGGAAAGCGTATGCAGTACGTTTGGACCTACCCACACGGCCCCTCAGCTGATAAAGCTGGGACAGACCAAAGTTCTGGGCATCCTGGATGATCATGGTATTCACATTTGGGATATCCAATCCGGTTTCAATGATGGTGGTGGAGACCAGCACATCAATGTCCCCCCGGATAAAATCCATCATGACTCCTTCCAACTGTCTCTCACCCATCTGACCATGAGCGTACTCCACCCTGGCTTCCGGCACCAGACTCTGTACTTTTGAAGCCACATCCATGATAGTGCTGACCCGGTTGGATACATAATAGACCTGACCGTCCCTGGCCAATTCTCTTTCGATGGCTTCCCTGATCATTTCCTCATTGTATTCCAGAACATAAGTCTGGACAGCCCTGCGGTCCACCGGAGGAATCTCCAGAAGACTCATATCACGGATACCAGCCAGGCTCATATGCAAGGTCCGGGGAATCGGTGTGGCAGACAAGGCCAGAACATCCACATTTTTCTTGATCTGTTTGATCTTCTCTTTCTGCTTGACACCAAATCTTTGTTCTTCATCGATGATGAGAAGTCCCAACTGTTTGAACTGGACTTTGGTCGACAGTAATTTATGGGTTCCGATAACGATATCCACAGAGCCCTTCTTCAGCCCATCCAGAATCTCCCTGGTCTCTTTGGCGGAGCAGAATCTGGATAACATCCGGATTTCTACCGGGTATCGTTCCATTCTCTCCATAAAGGAATTATAATGTTGTTGCGCCAGGATGGTTGTGGGAACCAGTAAAGCTACCTGCCTGCTGTCCTGGACTGCTTTAAAGGCTGCCCGGATAGCCACTTCCGTCTTCCCGTAACCCACATCCCCACAGATCAGGCGGTCCATGATCTTGGGGCTTTCCATGTCACTCTTTGTGTCCTCGATGGCATTAAGCTGGTCTTCTGTCTCCTCATAGGGGAAAAGCTCCTCAAATTCTCTCTGCCATACGGTATCTTCTCCAAAACAGAAGCCCTTCTCTGTCTGACGGCTGGCGTAGAGGTCCACCAGGTCTTTGGCTGCGATCTGAATCCTGGACTGCACTCTGCTCTTGGTTTTCTTCCATTCCGGCGAGTTCAGTTTGTTGAGCTTAGGTTTCTTTGCGCTGCCGCTGGCATATTTCTGTATCATCTCCAGCTGTGAGGCAGGGAAGAGATAATTACTGTTATCCTGATACTCGATGCTGATGTAGTCCTTCATGACTCCATCTGTCTCGATACTCTCGATCCCTCGATAGATACCAAGACCATATTTTTCGTGCACCACATAGTCCCCCACGGAAAGATCGGACAGGGAGGCCACTTTCTGCCCTTTATAGCCGG
>CADBOX010000398.1 GCA_902796415.1 uncultured Lachnospiraceae bacterium | reverse complement strand
TAAGATGATTGAGGAAGTTCGTAGACAGTTCCGTACCATTCCCGGCATCCTGGAAGGTACCGGAAAACCTGATTATACAAAATGTGTGGCCATCTCCACACAGGCTGCTTTAAAAGAAATGTTACTCCCCGGCGTTATGGCTGTAGTTGCCCCTCTGCTGGTGGGCGTTGTCTTAGGTCCTGATGCCCTGGGCGGATTGTTGGCAGGCGCTCTTGTAACAGGTGTTATGCTTGCGATCTTCATGTCCAACTCCGGTGGTGCATGGGATAATGCAAAGAAATACATCGAGGACGGTAACCATGGTGGCAAAGGTTCCGAAGCCCACAAGGCAGCCGTTGTCGGCGATACGGTTGGTGACCCCTTTAAAGATACTTCAGGTCCATCTATCAATATTCTTATCAAGTTGATGACGGTTGTAGCCCTGGTATTCGCACCGCTGTTCCTCAGCATCGGCGGATTGTTCTAATGAAGGAGGATAATGGATTTATATGAGTAAAGATGTAGAGAAAAAAGTAGAAAACACGGCAGAAGCCAAGAAAAACACTCCTGTCGATGATATCAGTGATAAATATGAACATGATTTTGATTTTATCGTAAATCGCGCCAAAGCCATGTACAAACCGGTCCGGGTTGCCATCGCTGCCGCAGATGTGGAGAATATCCTTCTGGGTGCTTTTGATGCAGAGGCTTCCGGATTCGTCTACCCCATCCTGATCGGCAATGGTAAGAAGATTCAGTCTATGGTAGAAAAGCTCGGTATGGCTGACCGTAAGTATGAGATCCAGGATATCGATAAGACTACGAATGCGGTCCAGTATGCCATCGATATGATCATCGCAGGAAGTGCCGATGTACTGATGAGAGGAAACACCCAGACACGTGACTTCCTTCTTCCGGTTCTGAATAAGTCCAACCACCTTGTGGACCGCGGACTGATGACACATGTTGTTTTATGTAAGATTCCCGAATACGAGAAAATCCTTGCCATCTCTGATGTGACCATCGTATACTCTCCTACTCCGGAGCAGAAAAAAGAGATTATCAAGAACATGACAGACTGTCTCCATGTATTCGGAGTAGACCAGCCTAACATTGCCATCTTATCCCTGGTGGAGAAACCAAGTTTCCACATGAAGGATACGGTGGAGGCTCAGACTCTGGTCCGTCAGCACAATGAAGAAAAATTCGCTAACTGTAACCTGGTTGGCCCGATTCCTTACGATCTGATCATCAGCAAAGAAGCCGCCAGATTAAAAGGATATGACTGCCCGTACTGTGGTGAGTTTGACGGTATCGTTATGCCTGACCTTATGTCAGGAAACCTTCTGGTTAAGGCTCTTAAGATGACCTCCCGCGCTAACAGCTGCGGTGTCATCGTAGGTGCAAAAGTTCCGATTGCCATCACATCCAGAAGTGATTCCAGAGAACAGGCTTACCTGTCCCTGGCAGCATGTGCCGTTCTCTCCCAGAGTAAGAAATACATCAACGTATAATATTTGTACAACAAGATAAAGAATAAACGGGATTCCCTGAACAATCAGGGAATCCCGTTTTCATTTTCCCGATAAATAAATTATTTGCCGGTAACCATGAACGGAGCCAGGGCTCCTGCCAGATTGTTGATCGGCATGGTCTGTACCCAAACACGTCCGGGGCCGGTCACTACCGTGTTAAAAATACCTTCTCCACCAAAGAGCATATTTTTAACCCCCGGTACTTTTTCGATGCTCATGTTGCAGGTGGCACTCATGGCTGCCAGATGAGAGGTATCGATGACAATCTTCTGTCCTGCCGCCAGCTGGTATTCTTCCACATGGCCATCAAACTCTACGAAACAGATTCCGTTTCCGGAAAGTTTCTGCATGATAAATCCTTCTCCGCCAAATAATCCACTGCTGAGCTTCTTATTAAAAAATACACTGAGATTCACGCCTGTTTCGGATGCAAGGAACCCTCTCTTCTGTACGATCAGCTCATTTCCGGGACCTATTTCAAATGCTTTGATACATCCGGGGAGGGTTGCGGCGAAGCTGATCATGCCCGGTCCGCCTTTCGCGGTGTAGATATTCTGGAACAAAGCTTCCCCGGAAAACATCCTTCCTAAAGCCTTACCTAAGCCTCCGTTTGAGCTGGTTTCCATTTTCATATTGGGGCTCATCCAGGCCATGCCTCCACTCTGAGTGATCATCTTCTCTTCCTGTTCAAGATGACAGATTACTACAGGAAGTTCTCCACCTTTGATTTCATATTTCATATTCATTCCTCCTTGATTTTTACAATGTGTCTCTCATCATAAATGAGTGTTTTCGAGCAACAGTTTCCTAAGCTTCACTTTCTGAGGTTGGCCGGAAGTCAAAACCATCCAATAATCATCTGCCGGAAAAGAAATTTCTTTCTGCCATACTCCGGGGACTCCTAAGCTGACAGGGTCTTCCGGATCAGAGATCACTGAAAATGATTTCATATCCCTTGCCAGTCCTTCCCCTGTATATTTGAGATAGCTCTCATTGTAGGCCCATATTCTGTAGAACTGTACAGGCTCTTTTCCCAGGAGCCATTCATACTCCAGGGGATGGAAGAATCGTTTCGCCAGTTTCCTGTTGTCATTTCTTCCATTTTTCTGGAGATCCAGCCCGATCTCCGACTCGCCGTAGGCACAGACCCACCAGTTTCCACTGTGGGAAACATTGTGAAAGATATCCTTATATCTTGCAAAGAAAGGTTTACCGTGAGAATCCCCTTTCCGTATATCCGGATCT
>CADBOX010000397.1 GCA_902796415.1 uncultured Lachnospiraceae bacterium | reverse complement strand
TTATTGATTAACAGATTCTTTTTGACAAATCTGATTCCTGTCTTGTCAGAAGGGCGATTTAGGGATATAGTAGGATTAATCAAATATATATTTGATTAATAATGTACTTATTAATTAAAATAAATCAAAACTTTTTGATTTATTACTGTTGTGGTGAATAACCATGGAAAATGGAAGGGGACGGACAAGATGGGGAAGAGAAATAAAGTCACCACCAGAGATGTGGCGGAGTACGCCGGAGTTTCCCAATCCACTGTGTCGATGATCTTAAGCGGAAAAAAGAATGTCTCTTTTATGCCGGAGACGGAGAGTAAGGTGTGGGAAGCGGCCAAAAAGCTGGGTTATAAGAAACCGGTGAAGAAGGCTGCTGCCATGGAGAACAGCCTGTCGGATACCATACTGATTCTGGCACCTCTCCTGACCAACAGCTACTATACCACCATCATTCATTCCATCATGGAGCAGGCGCAGAGTCTGGGATATGATGTTTTGACGGAGGTTACCTTCCGGGATCCGGAGAGAGAGTCACAGATCCTCTCTTTGCCTAAAACCAGTAAACTGGCAGGGATTATCATTCTTTATCCCATTCGTAAGATATCAGAAGCTAATGCTGTTTCAAAAAATCTCCCGGTTGTTATGGTGGGTGAGAAACCGGAAAACATTCGCTTTGATTCCGTGGAACTGGACAGTAAGAAACCGGGTTTTCTTATGGCAGACCATCTCCTGTCATTAGGACATAGGCATATCGCCTTCATCTGTTCCCCCATAGGAAAGCATGAGATCAGCCGCCTTCGCAGGCTGGAGGGAATCCGGATGGCATATGAGGACAGAGGACTGGTCCAGGAACTCATCCAGGTCTTTACACCGAGGCCCGGAGAATTTCGGGACTATGCTTATCAATCAGCAGAGTATAAAGTGGGATATGAAATGTGTAAAAAAGCTTTGGATTCTGATCTTCCCATCACTGCCTTTATCGGTCATAACGATATGACTGCTTATGGTATACTGGCAGCCCTCAGTGAGAGAGGGTACCGGGTGCCCAGGGATTACTCGGTGGCAGGCTTTGATAATTCTGTTCTTTCCGCCATGCCCCAGATATCTCTGACCACAGTGGAGCACGCAGCGGTGCAAAAAGGCAAGGATGCGGTTAACCTGATCCACAGCAGGAACCATCAGGATTCCAAGGCTGATACCATGTCGCGCATCACCCGGATGGAATACGAACCCAGACTGATCATAAGGCAGTCTACGGGCAAGGCGAGGATGCCAGTATAGTTTAAGAAATAAATGTAAGAAATAAGATAAGGGGACCCGTTGAAGGGTCCCCTTAGTCATTAGGGAGTGTTTATATTTAGATTATTATTTGTTCTCTTCACGAATCTTGTTGAGACGTTTCATCACGTCATTGGCACCTCTGCCAAAGTAGTCGAGGAGAGTGTTGTACTCTGCGTAAAGTTTGTCATATACTGCTACCTGTGCCGGATTCGGAACGTATGTCTTATCCTGAAGTTTGGCGAATTTTGCTGCGATCTCGTTGGCATCTTTGTAGCCTGTTACACTTTCCGGTGCGGCTGCTGTACCAAGAACAGCTGCGCCGAGAGCACATGCCTGATCGGAAGCACAAACTTTGATCTCACGGTTCAGGACATCGGTGTAGATCTGAACGATCAGAGAGTTCTTGGATGGGATACCACCACTGAGTACCACTCTGTTAACCGGGATACCGGCTTTTTCGAAACTTTCCACGATAGCTCTGGTGCCATATGCGGTTGCTTCGATGAGAGCCAGATAGATGTCTTCCGGTTTGGTAAGCAGATTCATACCGATGATCAGGCCGTTCAGATCGAAATCCATCAGCGGAGAACGTACACCGTTGAACCAGTCAAGGGCTACCAGTCCGCTGGCACCTGCCTTGTAACCGGCAAGTTTTTCAGAAAGAAGCTGATGAACGCTGATTCCTTTCTCTCTTGCCTGACGGGTATATGATTCCGGTACACAGTTGTCTACAAACCATGCAAAATGATCACCTACACAGGACTGGCCTGCTTCGATTCCGAAGAATCCCGGCATGATACCGTCTTTGATGATACCC
>CADBOX010000396.1 GCA_902796415.1 uncultured Lachnospiraceae bacterium | reverse complement strand
TTCCGGATGCCGTCTTAGGAAATGTGTAGGCATACTCAAAGGTATCCAGATAATCCTTTATGTAAGTAACATCATCGTTGTCGACCATTATGTAGGTGGCAACTGGTTCATCGATAGCGAAGGCATCGATTTTATCACCTTTTAAAGCAGTCAGAAGATCGCTCATGTTGTTATAATAGACTGTCTCTGCCTCAGGAAAACGAGCAGCAATATCCTGGTCAAAAGAGCTGCCGGTTATAATCCCGAGACGTTTATGGCTCAGTTCCTCCAAGGAGGTGTACTTGCCGGCCGGAACCTGGAAGGATGATCCTGCGGATACACTTTTTCCCTCCATGCAGCATGCCAGAAGCAGCCCCAGCACAAAAACAGCCAGAAAACGGATTCCTTTTTTCATACGTAATCCTCCTATGGTCACTCTCCTTTGTGATTTCCTTCATCTGAGTTATATCTTTACCTAATTTTAATTAATTCTATGTCCATTTTCAATATGTTCGGGGGAGAATATATTAGTAATATTTAATATATTATTCTATAAAGCAAAAAAGACCTCAGTATCACACTGAGATCCTTCTATGCAATGATCGGAAATCATTTTTCCTATTCATTTTAGTCAACCATTAGATTACAATTAAGCCACCCATTATTTTCCCTCCTTTTTTTCTCTGTTTTTTCTTCTTACACTTAATAGTACGAAGAGTTTTGATGGAGGGCTAAAAAAACCTTACAGGTTCTTCAGAATTAATGCGACCCCTGACAGTACCAGCATCACCGAGGTAAACTTACGGACAAGTTTTTCGTCCAGGTAATTGCTGAACTTCATACCCGTTAATAAACCCAACAGTGCAATAGGAGTAAGTAAAAGGGCTGATTTCAATGTATTTAATGTAAGCAGGCCGATTACATAGTAAAAGATAATACGGAAGCTGTTTTCTACGATAAATACTGCACTGATGTTTGCCTTGAATGAATTGCTGTTCTCTGTCACACGGCTGACATAAACCGCAAGCAAAGCCCCTACGCCGAACAATCCACATGCTACTCCTGCAATTAAACCAACAAATGCCAGGGCAGTTTTAGAGGAATGAACATCTTTCCCTCTATACTCCTGTAAAAACATTTCCGTACCCAGAATGATAACTATGAGACCAAATACCAGTTTTATGGCTTTCACATCCATAGTTTTCAGCAAAAGGGCACCAGGGATGCTACCTAGAAGCACCAAAGCTGCTAAAGGTCCATATATCTTCAGATTAAGATTTTTTCGATTTTTCCAGACAAGAATCAGGTTCATCGGATATCCCAGCAACAGATCTACAGGTGAAATATTGGCATTTGATTCACCAAAACTCAAAACAGATGTAAATACCAGCGTGTTGGCAAAGCCACATAAGCCTTTAATCAGATATGCGATAAATGCTGCAACAATCCACAAATACATGCTTATTTCCTCCCGATAATCTTATCATACCATTCATAAATCACATTGTAAAACTGTTAAAATTTTTATATAATACAAGTATTAATTGTGACAGGAGAAACGGTATGAATTTTTCATCCATGGAATATTTCAATATTCTTGCTCAGGAACTTAATTTTACGAGAGCTGCAGAACGGCTTCACATAACTCAGCAATCCCTTAGTGCCCATATAGCCGGCATGGAGAAAGAGCTGGGCTGCCAGTTGTTTGTCAGGCATATTCCACTAGAGCTTACCTATGCAGGAGAAGTGATGCTACGTTATGCCGCAGACTTTCAGAAAGATCATGAAAATCTATTGCGTGAATTTAGTGATATCTCACAGAATCAGAAAGGAATTCTTCGCGTTGGCACATCAACAACACGAGGCCAGATCCTGCTACCTGAAACGATCATCTTATTTCAGAAAAAGCACCCTAATATACAAGTAGACATGATGGAAGCCTCTAACGATAAACTATTGCAGGAGCTACTTAAAGGGACCATTGACATTGGCATA
Source organism: uncultured Lachnospiraceae bacterium (assembly GCA_902796415.1). GTDB lineage: Bacteria > Bacillota > Clostridia > Lachnospirales > Lachnospiraceae > Anaerobutyricum. The sequence continues at coordinate 601 of CADBOX010000396.1, read as the reverse complement.
GCGGATTTCCCTAAATCTCAGTCGGGAATCGTGTTGCAGGATTTCTACTATGAAGAAGTTATACTTCTCATGGAGAAAGAGTTTTTCACTCTGACTTTTGGAAAAGATAGCGAAAAATGCAGGCAGCAGTTTGCCAGAGGGGATTTTTCTGCACTTAAAGACTGTCCCCTTGTTCTTGGCGGTAGAGGGACGGTAGACGGACGCATTGGTCTGGAAGTGATGAAACAGTACGGCATTGATAAACCAATTACTCTGGCAACATCAAATAATTCTGTCATCCTTCTAAAACTTGCCCTCCAAGGTCTGGGAGGCTGCTTTTGTCCGAATTACATTGTTCAGGCAACTCTGACAGAAAAGCAAAAAGAATCTATGTTGATATTTTCCCTGGGCGAAAGGGCAAGATACCCAATCCGGTTCGGATATAAGGAAAGTTCCTATAAATGGAGTGTGATTGAGGATTTTATAGGCTGTTTTCAAAATAAAGGATTTCCAGAATAGGAACGCTAAAGAGCAAACAATCAGTAATATTTGCGAGGAAAACCACAAAGCAGAAAGACCCCAGTATCACATACTGGGATCTTTCTGTCATTGTTTTTCCTTC
>CADBOX010000395.1 GCA_902796415.1 uncultured Lachnospiraceae bacterium | reverse complement strand
TGGTATGTGACTGTGATAACGTGGCTGCCGACGGGGATAATTTCGGGATCGGTGGAATGCCGGGCTTCATGGCTCCGGAAGTGGTGAAAGGAATCACTAAGCCAAATGTGCTTACAGACCGTTATTCCCTGGCGGTTGTCCTGTTTAAGCTCTTTTTCCGGGGAGATCCTCTGGAGGGCAGCAAAGTTCTGCGGTGTGTGGTTATGACGGAGGAAAATGATCTGATTCATTATGGTAAGGATCCGGTTTTTGTCTATGATCCGGAGAATGCTTCCAACCGCCCCGTGAAGGGAGTTCACGATAATGTGATCCGTCTCTGGCAGATCTATCCGGATTACATCCGGGAAGCATTTACCATTTCCTTTACCTATGGGATCAAGGAACCGAACACAAGAATCATTGAGAAAAACTGGATCCAGATGCTGATCCAGCTGAAACTGGACATCGTACATTGTACCTGTGGCAGGGTATCCTTCTCCTCTGCATTTACGCAGACCGGGAAGCATACCATGACCTGTGACCGATGTGGTACCATGATCTACACCTTGGGAGTCAATGGCTTTGAGTTTCCTCTGATGCAAGGGGCGAGGTTGTATCGATGCCTGACGGAGAAGAATAACGATGATTTCGAGACGGTGACCGGGGAAGTTATCGAGAACCGCCTGAAGAAAGGACTTTTCGGTATCAAGAACCTGTCAAGGAAAACCTGGTCGGCCACTTTCCCCGACGGATCCGTCAAGGAAGTGGGTCCCGGGAAAGGGGTTCCTATCTGGCAAGGACTGAAGATTGATTTTGAAGATTCCGTCCATGGAGAGATCCTGGTGGGATAAAAGATTGAGTGTGATAAATATGAATAAGGATATGATGGTTACCCTTTCCGATATTCGGGAAGAGATGCATCTGGTCAAGGATCGGGAAACCGGGAAAACGGTTTATCAACCAGCCTATTTCTCCGGTATGAAGACCCTGATCCAAGGGGCATATGCCTTTGCTTCCTTTTTCGAGAAGATGCATCTGCAACAAAAAGTTTATGTGGGAAATGATCCCTCAGATTTCTATTTTTCTCTGGAGAGCGGGGAGATGGAATACCGGGGGGAAGACAGGTTTCAGGAGATCTCGGAAGAGGGGGAAGTTCTTAGCTCCGACGCGGATGTGATCGGGATAAATGAATATGCGGCCCCTGAACTGCTGATGTCATTGAAAGAAGGGGAGCCTCTTCATTTTAATGATGAGACGGACCGCTACTTTATCTCGGTATTTCTTTTTGAATATTTCTTTCACACCGGATCTCCTTTTGAGGGCAAGATGATGGTGAACCGCTGCTTCTTGTCACCTCTGGAGAAAGAGTTGTTCCGGACGGACCATGGAATCTTCTGTATGGATGCCGGGGATCATGAGAACCAGCCGGTGAAAGGGATACAGGACAAACTGATCCGGTACTGGAAGGCATATCCGGACCTTTTGCAGAAGATGTTCATGCGGGCTTTCATGGATGGAGCCACCTCCACATTTCTTCGCCCATCCGCGGTGGACTGGATGAAGGTGATGATCCATCTGCTCATGGATTATAAAGAATGCTCCTGCGGATATCACGGTTTTTCCTGCACTTTGCCGGAACAGGAGAACGGAACCAGGCTGTGTCCTAAATGCGGAAAAGTGTATTACCCTCTGACAAATGGGATGGATACTCTCTGGCTGGCCGAAGGGCAGAAGCTGTATGAGTGTCAGACCGGAAGAGTTCCCTTTGACAAAGAGAAAGTGACGGGTATCGTGGTAGAAAACCGTCAGAGAAAAGGACTGTATGGAATCAAGAATCTGGGCCTTGCAGAGTGGAGAGGAATGTTCCCCGACGGAACCATACGGGAGATCGGTCAAAATCAGGCTATGCCCATCTGGAATGGAATGAGGATCCGCTTTGAACTGGGGGAAGACTGGTTTCTGCGGCTGAAGTCCACGGAGAAGCTGCCCATCCCGGAAACAGAGGAAGAAGTTGAGAGGAACGATTCTGACGAAACAGGGATGAATGCCCCTGACATGACAGATAGAGAGGATGTAAGATATGAGTAATATTGATATGATTGATCCTTTGGAGACGATGCCGCCTGCCAAAAAGAGTATGGTGATCTTTTTTATGGTGGACACTTCCACCAGTATGGCGGGAAGTAAACTGGAATCCCTCAATAAGGTTATGGGGGATGTGCTCCCGGAACTGATCGGAGTGGGGGAAGCCGGGACGGATGTGAAGATCGCTGTATTGTCCTTCTCCTCCGGTTGTGAGTGGATTACCCCGGAACCGGTACTCATCGAGGAGTACCAGAGATGGGAGAACCTTACTGCGGACGGAGTGACGGACCTGGGGGAAGCCTGCCAGGAATTATGCAGCAAACTATCCAGAAAGAGCTTCTTAAGCTCTCCATCCCTTTCTTATGCACCGGTAATCTTCCTGATCACCGACGGTTATCCCACAGATAATTATAAGAAGGGATTCGAGATGCTCAAAGCCAACCGTTGGTTTAAATATGGGCTGAAGATTGCACTTGCCATCGGTTCCAACGTAGATATGGAAGTACTGGAGGAATTCACGGAAGATGAAGAACTGGTACTGCAGGCCTATGGCGCGGACATGCTGAAAAAACTGGTGAGGGAGATCGCCGTGACCTCTTCCAAGATCGGAAGCGCCAGTATGACTCTGACGGAAGCAGAAGGCCAGGAACGCAGCCTGGAGGATGTGGCCGGAACAAAGAAAGAAGCCATGGTTGAGGCTGTCCAGGAGATGAAACAGGATATCCTGGGAGTGGAGGACCTGACGGACCTGGCAGACATGGATATCGAATTTGATGAGGGATGGTAGGATGATAAAAGGCATTCATGCCACGGTGATTGGGGACAGCCATATCCGCAGACACGTGGTCTGCCAGGACAGTTCGGGTGTCTATGTGGATGAGAAGTTCGGTATCGCCGTCGTGGCTGACGGTCATGGAAGTGCGAAACATTTCCGGTCCGACGTGGGATCCAGGATCGCCGTGAAGATCTCCATAGAACTTCTGAAGAAATACATGAATCAGACGGATTTCAAGAACCAGTTCAGACAATATCCGGATTTTATCCTGCAGCAGATGGAGAAACAGATTCTCATGAAATGGCGGGAGGCCGTGGAGGAATATCACAAGGAAAATCCCCTGTCGGAGGAGGAGAAAAAACTATTTCCAGATGAGGAGAAGGCCAGGATAAAGATTCCGGTGATCTATGGCAGTACGGTGCTGATTGCAGTGATGGCCGACGGATTTTCCTATGGTATGCTGCTGGGAGACGGTGGTTTTGTGGTCCTTTCCCGAAAAGGAAGGATCTCCATTCCTGTGGAAGACCCTAATTCACATGCCAACTATACTTCTTCTCTATGTAATACCAACGCTTTTTTATATTTTCAGCATTGGTACTCGGAAGAAGAGCCGGCAGCCATGTTCGTATCCACGGACGGTCTGTTCAAATCATTTGCCAGTGAGGAGGACTTCCTGAAATACCACGGTCTGATCACACAGATGCTGGGAGATCCTGAGAAAGCGAAGACAAGTCTTAAACGTAATTTTGAGAAGAGAACCCGGGAAGGAAGTGGGGATGATATCTCCATCGCCTTGGTCTACAAAGAGGGGACTCAGACAGAAGAATGATGGATATAGGAGGAAGATACCATGAAAAAGACAGCAAGTGTGATTCTTGCCAAATGTAATCAAGAGAAAAAACTTTATGGTATTCGGATAGAGAAGAGGGAAGATGACTGGGTGAGGACCTGGGCTTTTAAGCTGCAGGAGGAGATGGCGGAGAAAGAAGGCTTCGATAAGACGAATTTCAGCGGAAGCTTCTACACCGATGACGAATATCCCGGTTGTCCTTACTGCGGCGCCAAGAAATGTTTTATCTGCGGCAGCTGTGGAAAGGTCAACTGCTATGACGGTACGGACAAGGTGCATTGCAACTGGTGCGGCGCCGGAGGTACCGCATATAATGATGATTCCAAGATGGATGTGACGGGCGGCGGATACTAGAGACAGGATTCCGGCTGCCCGGACGGGATATATTTTAAGAGGGGTACAGGAAATGAAAGAATCAATCAACAGCATTATACTAGAAGCATCCAGAGAGATTGCAAGAACCTGTGAAGAGAAGGACTACATCGTGTCCAATGCCGGCAGACACCTTCCGGACAGAGGAAAGATCATCGAGATCGTCAAAGATATGAGGAGAGTTGTATTCCCCGGCTATTTCGGTCCGGAGAATATCACCCTGATCTCCCCGGAGAATTTTATCGGAGAAAGGATTGCGAGTATCTATGAGGCCTTGAAGAAACAGGTGGCTCAGGCTTACTATTATCGCGATTACAAAAAATATACCAGCATGGAGATTGACCGGAAGGCGGAGGAGGTTTGTGCCAATTTTATCCGCAAGCTTCCCTATATTCAATCCATGCTTACCAAAGATGTGGAGGCAGGATTCTATGGGGACCCGGCTGCAAAGAGCAGGGAGGATATCATCTTCTCCTACCC
>CADBOX010000394.1 GCA_902796415.1 uncultured Lachnospiraceae bacterium | reverse complement strand
TAAAGTATCCCCGGACTTTAAGAAGGCTATGGACAGTTATGAAGCCTTCTTTGATGAGTACGTGGAATTCATGAATAAGTATGCCGATTCAGACGATGCCCTGGGCATGATGTCAGATTACAGCGATTACATGACAAAATATGCGGACACCATGGAAAAGATGGATGCCATCAATTCGGAAGAACTCTCGGCGGCAGATTATGCTTATTACATCGAGGTAAATGCCAGAATACAGAAGAAACTCCTGGAAGTGAGTTATTGAGAAGAGTCTTATTGAACATGGAAGATCTGGACCGGGTATTGGGCGGCGTAACATACAATTATGGAAAGTTCTCGGTGGTAATTCCGGATGACGAAACGGAACCCTATAACGCAGCCATGAGAATATACATAGGAGGATTGGTTGCCTATTCCAAGAGAGAGGGCAAAACTCTTGAAGAAACGCAGAGAATGCGCGGCCAAAGCGAAGAGACAGATCAGGTAATCAGATACTATTGGGACAGGGTTATTTTAAATAATTAAAGTATGATCAAAGCAAAAAGAGGAGGCACTCTGGGAAATCTATCTCAGGGTGTCTTTTTTGCTGACAGGTATTTTTCCGAAGAATCCTCAGATATCATAAGGATTATATGGTATACTTCTTACAGAGAAACAGATTGCTGGAGGACATGTATGAAGACATATGATCTTATCCTTGAAAATATGACGATACTCACCATGGATGTGGAAGGGACGATGATTGAGGACGGAATCATCGGTATCGAAAATGGAATCATCTCCCTTATAGAGAAGCAGAAGCCGGATGTTTCCTTCTCTGCCAATAAACGTATCGATGCGAAAGGACTGATAGCCCTTCCTGGTTTTGTCAATACCCATGTACATTGCTTTCAATCATTACTTAAGGGGCTTGGTGCGGACCTTCCCCTCATTGGCTGGCTTAATAAAGCCGTGCAACCCTTTGGGGTGCGTGTTACTCACAGGCAACAGGAACTGGCGGCACTTTTGGTATCCCTGGAAGCAATGAAAAGTGGAACTACGACCTTGTGTGAATTTTTCTATACCAATCAGGATCCGGAGCTCGCTGATCTATGTGTGGAAATGATGCGAAAAACGGGCATCCGCAGTGTTCTCATGCGCACATTTCAGGATTACGGGGAAGAGTACAATGTCCCCGCCGGATATGTAGAGCCGGTGGAAACCGCCATCAAGGAAGTAGAACGACTAAGACAAAAGTATGCTTCCGATTACATGATTTCAATCTGGACAGGTCCGGATGTGACATGGGCGACCACGAAGCGGGGCTACGAGGCTATCCTGGAATATTGTCTGGACAAAGGTGTGCGTTATACCATGCACCTCAAAGAGACCCCGGAAGATGACGATATGTGCCGTCGCCATTATGGGAAAGGGATCGTGGAGCTTCTCGATGAAATAGGATTCCTGACTGATAAGTTCCTTGCTGTGCATTGTGTGCACCTTACCCGGGACGAAATAAAGACACTTGCCCGGCGAGGTGTCTCCGTTAGCCATAACCCTGCTGCAAACCTCTATCTGGGTTCCGGAATCGCACCCATAACGAACTGCCTCCGGGAAGGGGTCAATGTATCTCTGGGCACCGATGGTGCGGCAAGCAATAATACCACGGATATGCTGGATACCATAAGACTGACAGCTCTCATACATAAAGGAGCCTGCTATGACCCTACAGCAATCAGCGCCGATCAGGTGATCAGGATGGCCACGATAGATGGCGCGAAAGCCCTCGGTATGGAGAGGTTCCTGGGATCTCTTGAGCTGGGAAAGAAAGCCGATATCGTTCTGTTTGATCCAAGCCGGATCAAATCGATTCCCATGCATGATCCAATAGCGACCATCGTCTACTCTTCATCCGCTGAGAATATTGATACAACCATTGTGAACGGAGAAATCGTTTATCGCAAGGGTGTTTTCTCCTGCGGCATCGATGAAAAAGAGCTCGCCTGGCTGATAAAGTATGAGCTGAAAAGGGGCGGACTAATTCACTGATATAAGGAACCGGAAAATCATGTCAGAAAAAACCACAAGGGCCAATCTTTGGGCCAGAGATTTTACAATTATAACGGCAGGAAGCCTGACCATTTTTATAAATGAGAGGATGGTCCTCATGGGTTCCATGCTTCTATGCGCTCTGGCAGCTGTCATATTCATCGGTGGAGGAAGGGAACATGTATCCAGGATATACAATATGACGGAAGGCATTCCTGAGCCGGAGAATAATTAATTAAACACAAAAAAGGGCTGACCAGATTCATCTTACTGGTCAGCCTCTTTTAATGATTGTGATTAATCATCAATATCCATCTCGGAGCTTAAGATATTCCCGTTGGCCGGATCAATATCATAGCTGTATTCTGTGGTTCCTTTATGAAACTCGATATCGAAAACTTCTTTTCCGTAATCGTCATCATAGTCCAGATGGATTTCTTTTCTTGTAGCTTCAGCGTTTGTTACGCCTGCGTCTGCGAGGGCAATATCCATAGCCTTCTCTTCTGTGATTCCCTGAGTAGCAGTCTTATCAGCTGATTCGGAAGTTGCTGTTGGAGCTGCCTCTGTAACTGCGGTGGCTTTTTCTGCGCTTTCTGTTGTAGCAACAACTTCTGCAGCCTGTGTAGTGTTCTCAGCAACGGTGGCTTCGATCTGTGTCTGTGTTGATTCTCCTGTGGAAGCCGGCGTACTGCCACATCCTCCAAGCAAAGCAACCGAAAACATTGTAACCACCATACCTGCCATAACCATTAACTTCTTCATATACTTTTTCCTCCTTTATTTCGTTTTTAAAGCCAGGCTTTAATCTTTTGTATATTATTTATTACGATAACATTCCATGGAGAGTTAATTTTTTTTGAAAATTTTTTTGAAAATTTTTAACCATAACCTTTTTTTCGTCGCAGTAGTAAAAGGGACTATAGAGGCACCTCGTACGAGAAAAGAAAGGAGTTCATGATGAAAGTTTT
>CADBOX010000393.1 GCA_902796415.1 uncultured Lachnospiraceae bacterium | reverse complement strand
ATGATCGATACAGTTTCGGATCAGATCACCATCGTATTCTTCATTTACGGAGATCTTGGACATTACAAAATCTTCCTGATTCAGAGGCTTGCCCTGAAGGTTGATACGGATGAAGATCTCGGATACCACATCGATATCCAGCAGGAAAGATAATTCAATGATTCCGACCTGATGCTTCAGGATGCCTTTCAGGCGATCAATGTTCTCCTCCAGCTTACTGATATCTCTGCCGGGATTAAGCTGACTGTATTCCTGTTCAAATTTCCGATAGGAGAAGTTTCTCTTAAAAAGAACAGAGATGTCCTTGATCCATACATTATTCTCATCAAGACTCTCATCATACACTGCAAAATGAGCTTCATCGTCCTCTGCCAGAGGGTTAAAAGCGATTCGTATCCTCTGATACTGATAAGCATCATTCAGAACTTCTTTTCCCAGGATAGCGGCCATAAGGGATGTTACTCTCTGCTGCCCGTCGATCAGGATCTTCTTGGTACCACCCTTTCCGAATCCTTTCAACCGTACTTTTGAATTCTGCCAGATGATAAGGTATCCGATTGGGTATCCTTCATATAGAGAATCGATCAATGCGCAGACTTCTTTTCCTTTCCATACGAAAGGACGCTGAATCTCAGGAATCGCGATCTGATCATCCTGAACATAATTCAATATGTTGCTGATAGAATAATGTGTAATCTTGTAATTATCCATGCTCATCCTCCAATACACAACATCAGTGTTTCATCTTCTTAAGTTCATCAAATACCACGTCGTTTAGTACTTTTATATAAGTTCCCTTCATACCGGAAGATCGGGATTCAATCACCCCTGCGCTCTCAAATTTACGAAGGGCATTCACGATGACAGATCTGGTAATTCCTACCCGGTCCGCAATCTTGCTGGCAACTAAGATGCCTTCTTCCCCGTCCAGTTCATTGAAAATGTGCTGAATTGCCTCCAACTCGGAGAATGACAAAGTGGATATGGCTGACTTAACGATGGAGACCTTTCTGTTCTCTTCTGCGTTCTCCTCATTCACGGAACGCATCATCTCCAGACCTACCACAGTCGTTCCATACTCTACCAGAATGATATCATCGATCTCATATTGTTTCTGTTTTCGGTACATAAAAACCGTACCCAGCCTCTCTCCGGCAATATCAATGGGATTGATGATAGCCTGATAGTCATTGGTATCTTTAAATTCGAACCCCAGGGTTTCCAGGTTCACATTCTCTTTGGTGGACAATACGCCGAGCAATCTCTCATTGAGCATTGGGTCCACATATTGTCTGACTTCATTTGTGATCAGATGATCGATCACCTCGATGTCAGAACGGTTTTTTATCCCAAGCACTTTTCCTTTTTTACTGATTACAAGGACATTCGACAGAAGAATATCACTTAAAACATCACAGATATCATTGAAGACTACCTTGTGAGAATTATTGTTATGTAGGAGTTTGTTTATCTTCCTCGTTTTATCTAGCAGTTGGACACTCATTTAATTCCCCCGTATTCTATAAATATAATATGAATTAACTGACAATTTCTTTATTTGTTATTATATCATATATAAAAATCAATCTCAATAATATATTAAACAATTAGAACATTTGTGAAAATTAAGCAAAAATCATTTAATTTGTTGCAAAATATAACAAATATATCTAAAACAATATACTTTATCACTGATCTTTGGAAATATTCCTAAGATTTTTAAGTAAATATATAATTTGAAAAATTTACAAATCAAAAGCACCGGATATGGCTGAGATAACCGGTGCTGATAAATTGTTACTATATAATATCTGTAATCTATTCTTCCACAGTCTCCTGATCCTGGATATGACCGCATTCGGGGTTGGCACATACGAGTTTCTTGCCTCGTTCTACCATATAACCGCCACACTCTTTACAGGGAATGGGAGAAATCTTCTGCCAGCTCATGAAATCACAATTCGGATTATCCACGCAGCCATAATATTTTCTTCCTTTTTTTGTCTTCTTCAAAACGATATCCTTGCCACATTTTGGACACTTGATACCTGTTTTTTCAAAGTAAGGTTTCGTATTACGGCATTCCGGGAAACCGGGGCATGCGAAAAACTTACCATGAGGACCATATTTGATGACCATGTTTCTTCCGCATTCCTCGCAGATCTCGTCGCTAACTTCATCCTGGATCTTTACCTTGGCCAGCTCTTTCTCTGCATTTTCCACAGCCTCCATAAGATCCGGATAGAAATTCTCCAGGATTGTCTTCCATTTAACCTTCCCTTCTTCTACCCCGTCGAGAAGAGATTCCATACTGGCTGTAAAATTCACGTTAACGATGGACGGAAATGCTTCCATCATCATTTCGTTGACTGCTTCACCCAGCTCCGTCATATACAGATTTTTATTCTCCTTGACGATGTATCTCCTGGCCAGAAGAACCGTGATGGTCGGTGCGTAGGTACTCGGTCTTCCGATGCCAAGTTCCTCCAGGGTCCTTACCAGCGATGCCTCCGTATAATGGGCGGGGGGTTGCGTAAAGTGCTGTTCAGGTTTAAGTTCAACCAGATTCAGGGCGGAATCCTTCGTTATTTTTTTCAGGATGGCATTGCTCTTCGACCGGTCCGCATCATAACTGTATACCGTCTGGAATCCGTCGAATTTCAATTGGGAAGCAGAGATGCTGAAGCGGTAATCTCCTGCTCCGATTTTTATGCTCAATGTCTCATACAGAGCTTCCGACATACGGCTTGCCATAAATCTGTTCCAGATTAACTGATACAGGCGGAATAAGTCTCTGGATAACTGTTCCTTAAGAACAGCCGGTGACAGGGTCACGTCCGTAGGCCGGATGGCCTCATGAGCATCCTGGATCCTGCCGCTGGCAGCTTTGGCCGGAGCATTCTGACCAAGGAAAGCCTCTCCGTATTCTTCACGGATGTAATCTCTGCAGCTCTGATCTGCTTCTTCCGAGATTCGGGTGGAGTCTGTACGAAGGTAAGTAATAAGACCGATGTTCCCACGTCCCTTTACTGTGACACCTTCATATAATTCCTGAGCCAGCCGCATTGTCTTCTGTGTAGAGAAATTAAATCTGTGTGATGCTTCCTGCTGTAAAGTACTTGTAGTAAAAGGAAGAGGCGGTTTTTTCTTTCTCTCTCCCTGTTTCAGGGACAGAACCTGATAAGGAAGACCTTTTAATTCCTTCAGAAGAAGATCCATCTCTTCTTTATTTTTAATCTCGATTTTCCCGTTCTTGTCACCGAGGAAACGGGCTTCGATGGTTTTCGCGCTCTGATCTACAGAAATATCCGCGTTCAGGGTCCAGTACTCCGTCGGGATAAAAGCGTTGATCTCCTGTTCCCGGTCATAGATGATCCGGAGTGCAACTGACTGAACACGTCCGGCGCTGAGTCCTCTTTTTATCTTAGACCAGAGTATCGGGCTGATCTT
>CADBOX010000392.1 GCA_902796415.1 uncultured Lachnospiraceae bacterium | reverse complement strand
GAAGAGATGCGGACCAGAACCCTTTTGGACTGCGCTTATTCCGAGGAGGAATTCCGTGACAGGGTCAGTACCCTGGTCAGGGTACACCCCGCACTGCGTTCTTATTTTGTTATGGATTCTGGGGGAGAGTACTGGCAAGTCTTTCGGAAACATGCGGATCCGGCGGCCTGGTACAAGGACATCCGTCATTTGGAGACGGAGGACAGAGAACGGTTTCTCAATGGATTCTGGCAGGTTTTTGATTCTGACGAATCACTGTGGAAGATCGCCTGCCTTATCACGGAGGATCATAAGAGCGTTATTCTGTTTTCCATCTCTCATACGATCGCGGATGGTGTTTCCTTGTCAGTGATTCTAAACGAATTGTGTTCGGAACAATTTCAGAAGCATGAGGAAGATGGCCTTCTTTTTCACAGAAGGATACTTACCCATCGGAAAACGGAACTGCCTGAATGGGTAAAGGAGTATTATGACGGTCCTGATCTGTCGGTGAAAGCTTTTAAGCATCTTTCTTTTTCCAAAAACAAATGGGATGCAGAGGAACTCCGGCTCTCGAAAAAGGAAACCAAAGAATGCATGACCGATTGTTTTGCTTCCGGTATCATGTTTTACAGTTGGGTGCAGTTTTGCTATGGACAGGCTATTCTGGAACTGCTGGATAGGAAAGAGATTTGGATAATGACCCTGGAATCGGGACGATATGCCCAATGGGGAGACGAGCTTGGGATTGTAGGGAATCTTACGGTCGGGATACCTGTGAAGGTTACAAAAGGTCAGGATATTACGGAATTTAATGAATATATCCTGAAGCTTAGGGATCAGCCGGCACTTTCTGAATCCTCTATCGCGTTTTCACAGAAATGGATTGGTCTATACGAAGGCGTTTTATCCAATGATTTTCCAGCTCCGGCTTATCCCATCATAAATATAGAGCTGATTAACGGGGAAGACCGAAATGGGAACAGCATGAAAGTGGTAGACGGCGAGCTGATCATTGAAATACGGCATATCGACAGCCCGGAAGAGAAAAAATGGGCGGAGCAGTTAAAGGAAGTCTTTTATCACTGGTTGCATAAAAGACAATCGGACTGTTGAAACAGGATAAAATTCTGATTTCGTAATAAAACAGTGAAAGGAATGCTTGAGAAATGACTGAAAGAAGAAACCATTATTTAGTTGATGAGATGTTTAAAAAGACCTTTACAGTTATGCTTATAGCAATGATGTCAGGTATGATCTGTGTTGTTGTGGATTCGGCATTGACAGGACGTTTCCTGGGAAGTGAAGCGATGGCGGCCATGGGACTTGTCACACCGGCTACAACGATCATGATGGCTATCATGAGTCTGGTTGCCACAGGGATCGGACAGCTGTGCACAAGAAGCATGGGAAAGGCAGATATTGAACAGGTTAATCGGATATTTTCAACCCTTGTAATCTGTACAGCAGTCCTTTGTTTTATTACAGGTATAGTCGTATTTTTTTGTGCACCGGTGATAGCTCAAAGCCTCGGAAGTAAAGCAGGAAGTGAGGTCATTTCACTTACAGAGCGATATCTTCGCGGATATGCATTTAATCTTGTGCCCTTGGGTATTGCGGTTAACATCAATTCCGTGATGGTGCTTGACAATGATCAGAAACGCTGTATTAAATATGCATTTACGGTTTTTTTGGCAGATGTCATATTGGATTTACTTAATGTGTATTTTATACATTTAGGGATGCTCGGAATGGCTCTGGCTACTTCATTAAGTTCGGTGGCCGGTCTGTTCGTATTATTATTTCATTTCAAACAGGAAGGACATTTGATTCATTTCTCTTTTAAGACTACGGATTTCAGTTGCCTTGGAGAAGCTGTTTTTATTGGTATGGCAAATACGATAAATCAGCTGTCGACAACGTTCAGGACATTTTTTATAAATAATATCCTTCTGATAGTCAGCGGTGATACAGCACTTGCAGCTCTTGCTGTATCAAGCTCGGTATTTGCGCTTCTTATATCGTTGTTTTCCAGTTTGCTGTCCGTAACATCTACAGTTATGAACCTTTCATACGGCGAAGAGGACAGGAATTCGATTGAGAGAACTCTTTATGTCTCTTTGCGGTTTGGATACACTGTCGGTGCCGTGGTTTTCGTTATGCTATTTATTTTTGCCGGACCGGTTTCTCATATTTTCCTTAAGGGGAGTGATGGTGAAGTGCTTGCCCAGGCTACACGCTTTGTAAGGTGCTACTCCGTTCAGAACTTTCTGACTCTTATAAGCTATTCAATGGGAGGCAGCTTTATGGGGACGAAAAATGTCAAACTGAACTATCTGTTATGCGTATTAAGGGATGCAATATTTCCGGTAGCATGTACAGCTGCTGGCGGTTTTATGTTTGGAATAAGAGGGGTGGAAGCGGGTGTGATTATTTCCGGTGTTCTTACAATGGTTACTTCGATTCTTATTCCCTGTATAATGAACCGAAGGATTCCTAAATCATTAAACGGGTTACTGATCCTTCCTGAATCCTTTACTCCCGAAGAGGGTGAGATGTTTGAAGCTTCAATGTCTACAGCTGAGGATGTTGCAGAAGTATCAAGTAAGGTCCAGGAATACTGTCTTGTACGTGGCGAGGATAAGAAAACGGCCCTCTTTGTTTCCCTGTTTGTAGAGGAGATGGCCGGGAATACCGTAAGACATGGTTTTGAAAAGAAGAAAGCTGGACTGATCGAGCTTAAACTTATCATGCGGAAGGATAAGCGTATGATACGTCTCAGAGACAATGGAATGAGCTTTGACCCCATCAAATGGCTTGAGATAAACAATCAGGGAAATAAAGAGGATAACATTGGCATCAGGATGATCGTCGGGCTGGCAAAGGAGATTAATTACCTTCCATCCATGGGACTTAACAATATTGTGGTTATGCTTTGAAATCAGTTTTCAAAAAATGCCCACAAACGCAGTGTTAACGGGCATTCTGGCGTAGCTCGTGACGAAATCGAACAAATTTGAACGGCGTGAGAGGGGAAGCAAAAAAGAGGATGCGGTTGATTTTTATAACGGATTAGGTGTCTGATATGGGATACTGCGCTTGGGCCGGCATGAACGAACTGAATAAGGCGTATCATGATAATGAATG
>CADBOX010000391.1 GCA_902796415.1 uncultured Lachnospiraceae bacterium | reverse complement strand
GCTGACTGCTACTAATAGGTCGACAGCTTGACCAGGCGAAGAAAAGATGACTTTTCTGAGAAGTTTTTAGGCTTGCTTTTAATCAAATAGATGTGACTGTATGTGGTTTTGAAGGTACATGTTATATGCGCGAGTGGCTCAGTGGTGGAGTATCGCCTTGCCAAGGCGAGGGTCGCGGGTTCGAATCCCGTCTCGCGCTCTTAAGGGGAAGTCATCTGTTGATTTTCCCTTTTCTTTTTGTTATAGTATAAACTGATCATATATTAGTATTTAGAGAGAGGTAACAGATATGTCTTTATTAAGCCAATGGAGAGAGTTCGCATACAGTCATGATGACAGAACACAGGATGGAAAGAGATTCTGGATCGGCTATTTCCAACAGGAAAAAACAGTTTATGAACAGATTCTTGAGCATCCGGATGAGCCGGTAAGTGGTACTGTTAAGGAACTGGCAGAGAAATATAATATGGATCTGCTCTATTTTGTAGGTTATCTTGACGGAATCAATGACAGTCTGAAAGTTCCCAATCCCATCGAAGAGATGGAAGAAGATACGGTTGTTTCCCTGGATTTTGACAAAGAGAAACTGTATAAAAACATGGTAGCTGCCAAGGCAGACTGGCTGTACGGACTGGAACAGTGGAATGCCATCCTTACTCCGGAACGTCAGAAAGAACTGTACAAAGAGCAGAAGAAATCTACCACGATTGTGAAACCGCCTAAGATTGGAAGAAATGATCCTTGCCCATGCGGCAGTGGCAAGAAATACAAAAAATGCTGTGGCAGATAATATTGTAGATGTAGTATTTAAAGAGGAGAAGAAATATAGCATAATTCTTCTCCTTTTTTAAGTTTGGGAATCAGGACGGATCATATGGAAGAATACGCTAATACAGAATTGGTCAAGTGCATAGAAATGGATATTCATCCTGTATCCATCATGAATCATATATCCGTGAAGACAGCTCATTCTATGCTTTCTCATATTGGAATAGAATATGAAGAGGGTTTGGTCCCGGATGCATATCTGATTGCCTTCCATGAGGAATTCTGTCGGGACAGAAGCTGGATTATCCATATGCTCCCCAAATTCTATCTTCATTTTCTGATGGAAATCTGGGATTCCGACGAGATTGAGTTGGATGGAATCCGTTGGGATATGCTGAAGCATTTGAAGCGGTTCGGTTTGGTCACCTATCGGAAAGGGAGCCGAAGACAAGGGATTCCCAGTGAAATCTATGTGATTTCTTCCATGAAGAATCATTTTTATTTTTATCTAAAGAGCAGAGATGCAGAAAAAAAGATGGATCATTATGAAAAGATGGAGAATGCTTTTCTGGGGATGATGTACTACTATGGGATAGCCCCTTTGAAAAATCTGCATAATATATTCTGCCAGGTTTTGAAGAAGGAGATTGAATACCAAACCTTCTTTCGTTTTGTACGATGCCGGTCGGATCTGTGGGCCTGGGGGTTCTTTCTGAAAGACCGGCAAGGCGAAGACTATTTCATGAACCACAATGTGGAGTCCGCTGAATTGAGCCTTGTGCTGATCCGGGAACACAAAGATCTTCCATATAAGAGAGTGTCTTATGATGATCTGGCTTATGTCAGGTATGGATATGGAATCGATAACCGCTGGTATGGAGTATCCGAGCTGGGGAGTTATCTGGTCAATGATATGCAGATGTCATATTACCGGTCAACTGTCCTGGTTCATACCTTTCTGACAGCCATCCAAAATGGTACGGACCTGAAACAATTATCAGAGAAAATGGCAGTGATTTCATTTTCTGATCCAAAAGACAGGAAAAATGTGGAGAAATATGTTAGTATAATGTATGAACATATTCCAATCTTCGAATTGAAAGGACATTCCAGACTGGAATATGGAAGAAAGTATCAGGAATCGGAATCCCGGAAGAACAGGAGCAGATTTCACATGATACCGGGTGGAAAAAAATGAGTACCAATTCATTTGAAGTGCAGAAATAGCAAGAGAAGGAGATATACATGGAGAAGAAGGATGTTTTTATAATCGGACATAAAAATCCTGACACAGACAGTATATGTGCGGCCCTGTCCTACACATATCTGAAGAATCAGATCAGTGAAAGAAACGGAGATAATGTGGTATACCATGCCTCCAGAGCCGGCCACATGAATGAGGAAACCTCATTTGTGGTAGATTATTTTGGGGTGGAATCTCCTCAATATATCAAGGATTTCAGACCTCAGGTATCCGACCTGGAGATCCGTAAGACGGAAGGAATCGACGGGGAGCTTTCCCTGAAGAAAGCCTGGGATATTATGAGAAATCAGAAGATCGTAACTCTTCCGATTCTGGAGGGGCAGAAGCTTGATGGTGTTATCACCGTGGGCGATATCGCCTACTCCAACATGGATGTCTACGATAACATGATTCTGTCCAAGGCGAAAACCAGTTATGCCAATATCGTGGAAACTATTGACGGTGAGATGATAGTGGGTGATCTGGAAGGAAACTTTGAGGAAGGCCATGTACTGATTGCTGCAGCCAATCCTGATATGATGGAAGGATACATTGAGCCTATGGATATGGTTCTCCTTGGAAACCGCTATGAATCCCAGCTTTGTGCCATCGAGATGGAGGCACAGTGCATCATCGTAGCTACAGGTGCCGCTGTATCGAAAACAATTCGCAAACTGGCAAGGGAGCATAACTGCCGGATTATCGTGACGCCTTACGATACATATACCGTTGCCCGTCTCATCAACCACAGCATGCCTGTGAAATATTTTATGACCAGCAAGGACATTATTCAGTTCAAGAGTTCCGACTATGTGGAAGATATCCAGGAAATCATGGCCAAACAGCGTGTGAGAGATTTCCCTGTCACGGATTCCCATGACAACTATATCGGTATGATGTCCAGACGTAACCTGTTAGATCTGGATCGTAAGAAGCTGATTCTGGTGGATCATAATGAGATCGATCAGGCTGTAGATGGATACGAGGAGACCGATATCCTGGAGATTATCGATCACCACAGATTAGGGAATATCCAGACCAACACTCCATTGTATTTCCGGAACCAGCCGGTGGGCTGCACCTGCTCCATTATCTATCAGATGTACATGGAAAATGATGTTCCGATCCCTAAGAATATAGCCGGGCTCATGTTGTCTGCCATCTTGTCGGATACCCTGATGTTCCGCTCTCCGACCTGCACAGCCATTGATAAGCTGATCGCTGAGAAACTTGCTTCCATCGCGGAAGTCGAGATTGAGAGTTACGCCAAGAAGATGTTTGATGCAGGAAGCAATCTCCGTAATAAATCCGCGAAAGAGATATTCTATCAGGATTTCAAGAAGTTCAATGTGGGCAAAGTGAACTTTGGTGTAGGTCAGATTTCTTCCATGAATCCGGATGAACTGGAATCCTGCAAGCAAAAACTTCTTCCCTATATGGAGGAAGTGAAAGAGAGCTTCGGATTGGATATGGTTTATTTTATGATGACAAACATCCTGGAGGAGTCCTCGGAGGTGCTGATCTGTGGAAATCTTGGGGAAGAAGTTATCCAGGAGGCTTTTGGTGTTGAAGTCAAAGACAGAAGCACAGTGCTGAAAGGGGTTGTCTCCAGAAAGAAACAGATGATTCCTGGTATCCTCGAACAATTGCCGCAATAAAAAAAGAACATGTGTTTTTTTGGTTTTCTTTATCAAAGGAACAAACTTTTTAATAAATGTATTAGAAATAAGCCGAATTATTTCACAGGTTTGACAAAAAACAACGATGAAATATGGGGTTACATCATGTAATATAATAGTGTAATCCCCTAAGTTAAAGGTTAGTATTATACGGGAATTGTCCACAGTGAGTTTTGCCCCTCTCTGTGGACTTTTTCTTTAT
>CADBOX010000390.1 GCA_902796415.1 uncultured Lachnospiraceae bacterium | reverse complement strand
TACTTGGCATCTGCTCTAACACCCGGTACCTTTTCCTGGATGAAACCTTTGACGGTCTGGATCCTGTAATGAGACAGGGGGTCAAGAGTATCTTTGCCAAGGAGATGGAAGACAGGGAACTGACGACGGTAATCGCTTCCCACAATCTAAGAGAACTGGAAGATATCTGCGATCATGTGGGTCTGCTCCACCAGGGAGGAATCCTTCTGTCTCAGGATCTGGCGGCTCTCAAATGCAACCTCCACAAGGTTCAGCTGGTGGCGGATAATTATCACCCGGATGAGCTGGGGGACCTGTTTGACCTGGTGCAGATGTCGGAGCGCGGCAGGCTGGTTACCATGACGGTCCGTGGAGAGGAGACAGAAATCGAAAACGCGGTTAAGACGTTGAATCCAATCTACTATGAATTGCTTCCTCTTTCTCTGGAGGAAATATTTATCAGTGAAACGGAGGGAATCGGTTATGACATCAAGAATATCATCGATTAAGGTGAGAACGGAGGATATGAAGCACCGTCTCGCCATGATTCTCATCAGTATATTTCTCTTTTTTATGAAAGATCTCTTTTTCTTTATCAGCATCCAGAATGTGACTGCTGATAAGACCTTGACCCCGGAGAGAATCCAGTGGATGGTGCGGGGTGTGATCAAAGGGTTCACTACCGGGAATTCTCTTCATATGGCCTATCTGGTTCCTTTTGCCATGTTGCTGGCCATCAATGGATTTCATTATCTGCATAACCGGTCCAGAGTGGACCTGATGCACTCACTCCCGGTGAGCAGAGGAAGGATCTTTCGCACAATCCTGGGGAATGATCTGGTTATTTTCCTGGTTCCCTATCTGATTTCTCTTCTCGCAGAGACATTTTATGTACAGTACCTGGGTTATATGGGGAAGGACTATATGAGATGGCTGGCCATCGGACTGGTTTTCAGCATACTGATTTTCCTCATGCATTACCTGCTCATGGTTTTCTGTATGACCATCACCGGGCAGACCTTCGTGTCTTTCCTGGCCTTCGGCGTGTTTGAACTCTATGCGCCGTTGTTTGTAACTTTTAATCTGCAGGCCTATGCCGAGAAATTTTTCAGAACATTTTGTTCTTTGCCCAGCCTGCTTTCCCTGATTCTGAACTGTCTGTCACCGGCCACTCTTGGTTTTCAGATGGCCACCGGCAAGACCATGGTGGGGACAGGTTTCGATACAGGAGCTTACTTCCCGTACATCGTGGCCGTCTTTTGGGTCATCCTGCTTCTTACGGTGTCCTATCTGGCTTATATCAGGTATCCGTCGGAACGGGCAGGAAACGCCATGGTATTCCGACGTGGCAAGAAGCTGATCAAACTGATGATCGTGGTGCCGCTGGCCATGTTTACCGGGCTGTTGTTCCATGAGATCAGCCTGGGACGCTCTTATGTATGGCTGTACTTTGGTGTGGTACTTGGTGTATTATTATTCCATGGAATCGTGGAGTGCATCTACCGCTTTGATATCCGGGGCTTATGGTCCGGCAAGGTGGACCTGGCATTCATCATGGTAGCAGCGGTACTCTGTGTCCTCTGCTTTGATGTGGATATTATAAAATACGACCAGCGTGTGCCGGATGCCGCTCAGGTTTCTTCTGTGAAAGTGACGGACTATAACATTAACGGCCATAACTTTGGGGGAACCGGGGGAATCCCGGCGGAGAATGCGGGTAAACTCCTGGAGATCCTGAATCAGATTGCAGGTGAAGTGGATACCACAAGTGACCAGGATCAATACATCCGGGTATCCTATTATTACGGCTCCGGCAGAGAGGCGGAAAGAGAATACAATGTCCGTGAAGAGACGTATCAGGCTTTACAGAATGAATTGTATTCCCTGAAGGATTATAAGCGGATGATCTATGGCATCTACTCTATGGAGACAGATCAGATCAAAGAGATAACCAACGCCCATCCCCTGGAGGCCACCACTTTGAATCTGACCGAGGACCAGAAGAATGAGCTGCTTTCCCTG
>CADBOX010000389.1 GCA_902796415.1 uncultured Lachnospiraceae bacterium | reverse complement strand
GTTCCAAGATTACCACCCTGGGCTTTGGAAGGACATTTGGAGTATTCCTGTGCAGCCTGGGCGAAGGTTTTTACTCCCTCTTCGATCTCTTTTCTGATCTTATGGATCTCATCCTCCGTATCTGTGAGGATATGCTTAGCGGTAGCCTGAGGTCCTTTTTCAAACTGCCCTTTGTTAGCTTCGTAATAAGCCTCGCATTCCTCTCGGGTTGCAGTGATGTCTTTTACTTCCTCTGTCAGAGAGTACTGGCTGAGTAATTCCACCCTGGCATTCTCCATGATTGCTTTAAATTCTTCCGACTGATCATATCCTTTGTCTTCCCCGAGTTTTTCAAACAGGAAATAATTGGTGTACTGTGTGAGAGCCTGCTTTCTACCCTCAGGTGTCTGTATGTAAGCCTGCTGCTGTTCCGGAATTCTTGCTGTAAATTCCTGAAATTCTTTCTCTGTGACTTCTCTTCCGGCCACGATTGCGACGATATGTTCTGACATGATAACTCCTCTCATCTTATACTGACGGATTCAGGTTCTAATAAGCTTTTCCGAAGTAAACTTCATATTTTGCCGGTTTACCACAGTGCACACAGGTGTCGGCATGTCTTGCCTGAACAAATGGGATACAACGTGTGGTGGCACCGTTTTTCTCCTTGATGGCTTCCTCACATTCTGTCTCGCCGCACCACATGGCACGGATAAAGCCCTGTTTCTCATCCAGGATCTGATTGAACTCTTCCCAGTCATGAGCGATATGAGTATTGTTTTCCAGATGGACTTTGGCGCGATCGTACATATCTTTCTGCATCTGATCATGAACCCGGGCAAGTGACTCTTCCAGCTCCTCCAGAGGAGTGATGATCTTTTCACGGGTGTCACGACGTACGATAACTGCCTGGCCTTTTTCGATATCTTTGGGACCGATCTCAATACGAGTCGGAATTCCCTGAATCTCCTGCTCACTGAATTTCCATCCGGGAGATTTGTCCGAATCATCCACCTGAACGGAGAATCCGGCTTTCTTTAATCTGGCACAGATCTCATTGGCTTTCTCCAGAACTCCCTCTTTCTTCTGCTGGATCGGGATGACCGTGGTCTGTACCGGCGCGATCTTCGGAGGCAGGATAATGCCACTGTCATCGCCGTGTACCATGATGATAGCTCCGATGATACGGGTGGAAAGTCCCCAGGATGTCTCATGGACCGGCACAAGTTTGTTCTCCTTGTTGGCATAGGTGATACCGAAAGCTTCCGCAAATCCGGAACCGAAATTATGGCTGGTTCCTGACTGCAGGGCTTTACAATCATGCATCAATGCTTCTATGGTGTAGGTGGCGATGGCTCCTGCAAATTTCTCTTTATCCGTCTTCTGTCCTTTAACCAGCGGTATGGCAAGACATTCCTCCACAAAATCAGCGTAGACATTCAACATCTGGATGGTTCTCTCCTCCGCTTCCTCGGCTGTCGCGTGGAAGGTGTGTCCCTCCTGCCACAGGAACTCCGCCGTGCGAAGGAAAGGACGGGTAGATTTCTCCCAACGCAGAACAGAACACCACTGATTGTAAACCACCGGCAAATCCCGGTGGGAATGAACGATATCCTTCACATGGTCACAGAACAATGTCTCGGAAGTCGGGCGTACGCAAAGTCTCTCATCCAGTTCTTCCTGTCCGCCCACAGTGACCCAGGCCACTTCCGGCGCAAATCCTTCCACGTGATCCTTCTCTTTCTGAAGAAGACTCTCAGGAATCAACATGGGAAGATAAACGTTCTGTACACCGGTTTCTTTGAATCGACGGTCCAGTTCCTTCTGAATGTTTTCCCAGATAGCATATCCTCTCGGCCGGTAGATCATACATCCCCTGATGTTGGAGTATGATACCAGTTCCGCCTTGACACAGACGTCTGTGTACCAACGTGCGAAATCTTCTGCCATGGGAGTGATCGCTTCAACAAGCTTTTTTTCTTTTGCCATAATAATATTTCCTTTCCTGCTAATATGCCTCGACATCCATGAGATCAAAAGCTTCTCCCTTCGGATCCACCTTGAAACTCTTCTCTTCCCCGGTCCCGGGGTGGGTGAATGCGACTCTCGTCGAATATAATCCCAATTCTGTATAGTGTTTTTTTCTCTTCTGGAAGATGGGGTTATATTTGGTATCTCCGTATAAACCCAGGCCTCTTGCCGCAAACTGAACACGGATCTGATGGTGTCGCCCGGTTTCAAGATACACCAGAACCCAGGACAGGATACCATCCTTTGTCTCTATCTCATCGATCAGTTCATAATCCAGCACCGCATGCTTAGCCCCTTTCGTACCGGGAGCAACAAGGCTGGTAGTATTGGTTCTGCCGTCTCTTAAGAGATCATCCTCAAATCTCCCTGCCTCTTCCGGAAGGCTTCCACACACGATAGCCTGGTAACATTTTTCAAATTCATGATTTTGGATCTGTAAACTAAGCTGCGCCGCAGCTTCCCTGGTTTTAGCAAAAACCATCAGTCCACCCACCGGACGATCCAGGCGGTGGATGACCGCAAGATAAGGCTCTTCCTCCCCCTCCTGCCTCTCATATAGAAGATGTTTCAGATAGGTCTCCACATCCATATCTCTGGAAGAATCACTCTGCGTAGGCATGCCGATAGGTTTTTCACAGACCAGGATCCAATCATCCTCATAGAGAATGGGTACTCTTTTCCCTCTGCTCAATCTGCCGGTTCTCCTTTCTTTGTGCTCATAATCCTGCTGAGGTGCAGCAGCTGATCAAGGATCGCATCTGCCACATCATCCTTGGACATGATTTCCAGGGAGATCTCTTCTTCTGCGGTGATCATGGTGACTACATTCGTGTCTGTCCCGAATCCGGCACCTTTCACTTTCAGATTATTGGCCACGATGATGTCGAGTTTTTTCTTGTCCAGTTTCTTTCTGGAATTCTCAAGCATATTCTGGGTCTCCATGGAAAAACCACAGATGATCTGACCTTCTTTTTTATGCTCTGCCACATAGCCAAGAATATCCTGGGTTCGTCTCAGTTCGATGACCATATCCCCGTCTTTCTTTTTCACTTTCTCATCGCTTACCACAGAGGGGGTGTAATCAGCCACAGCTGCCGCTTTCACCAGAAAATCCGAACCTTCCAGATTATCTCTTACCGCTTCAAACATATCCTGGGCGGAGATGATATCGACTCTTTTGATAAAGGGCACATCATTCAACTGTGTCGGCCCGGAGATCAGGGTGACATCCGCACCTCGCAGCATAGCCCTTCTCGCAACTGCATATCCCATCTTTCCGGTGGAATGGTTTGTAATATAACGGACCGGATCGATGGATTCCCTGGTGGGACCGGCGGTAACCAGTATCTTCTTCCCTTTCAGATCTTTCTCACAGGCGATCTCTCTTAAGATATATTCCATAAGAGTCTCCGGCTCAGGCATCTTGCCGGCCCCGGTATCGCCACAGGCCAGGTATCCCACTGCCGGGTCAATGATCTCATAACCGAAACTCTTCAGTTTTTCGAGGTTTTGCTGAAGGATCGGATTCCGGAACATATTTACGTTCATTGCAGGGGAGAACATCACTTTGCCGGGGCATGCCATGATAGTAGTGGTAAGCATGTCATCGGCGATTCCTCCTGCCACTTTACCGAGCACATTGGCCGAGGCCGGTGCAACCAGGATCACATCCGCTTTTTGAGCGAGAGATACATGGGCCACATGGAACTGAAAATTACGGTCAAAGGTATCCACCAGACATTTGTTGCCCGTCAGGGTCTCAAAGGTGATGGGGTTGATAAAATTCGTTGCATTCTGCGTCATGATCACGTGGACCTCACAGTGCTGTTTGACGAGCATGCTGGCAAGGTTCGCGATCTTGTAGGCAGCGATACTTCCTGTCACTCCAAGAACGACAACTTTTCCTTCTAACATATAAATACTCCTGCGTAAGATATGAATAAGAAGTACTTCTCATCCCAGTAACTGACATAATAAGTACTTCTTCTTTCTCTGTTATGTATAATCAGAATCAGCCCCTACAGATATGCTTTCAAAGCTTCCACTTTATCCAGCTTCTCCCAAGGGAGATCCAGGTCGCTTCTTCCGAAATGTCCGTAAGCTGCAGTCTGTTTATAAATCGGTCTCCTCAGATCCAGCATCTTTATAATACCGGCAGGACGCAGGTCAAAGTTCTCACGAATCATATTGACGATGGCATCCTCAGGAAGCTTTCCGGTCCCGAAAGTATCCACCATGATGGAAGTAGGATGGGCGACTCCGATGGCATAAGAGAGCTGAATCTCACATTTGTCGGCAATTCCTGCCGCGACTAAGTTTTTGGCTACATATCTTGCTGCATACGCTGCAGACCGGTCCACTTTGGTACAGTCCTTTCCGGAGAAAGCACCGCCACCGTGGCGGGCATAACCACCGTAAGTATCCACGATGATCTTTCGTCCTGTGAGACCGCTGTCTCCATGTGGTCCGCCGATAACGAATCTGCCTGTCGGATTGATAAAATATTTCGTGTTCTCATCCACCATATCTTTGGGAAGAATGGGATCAAATACATATTTCCTGATATCTTCCCGAATCTTCTCCTGGGTCACATCCGGATCATGCTGGGTGGAGAGTACCACGGTGTCAATGGATATCGGCCGGTCATTCTCGTCATATTCTACCGTAACCTGGGTCTTTCCATCCGGTCTGAGGTAGGAAAGAGTTCCGTCCTTACGAACCTTGGTAAGCTGTAATGCCAATCGGTGGGCAAGGGAGATGGGATAGGGCATATAATCCTCCGTCTCATTTACAGCGAAACCAAACATCATACCCTGGTCGCCGGCACCTATGGCTTCGATTTCTCCCTCGGACATCCCCTGTTCTTTTGCCTCCAGGGCTTTGTCTACTCCCAGGGCGATATCTGCTGACTGTTCATCCAGGGATACCAGCACACCACATGTCTCCGCGTCAAATCCGTATTTTCCACGGGTGTAACCAATCTCTGTGACCGTGTCCCGCACGATCTTCTGTATATCGACATAGGCGCTTGTGGTCACCTCTCCCATGACCAGCACGAGGCCGGTTGTCATCGCTGTCTCGCACGCCACACGGCTCATGGGATCCGCTTCCATCAATGCATCCAGAATCGCGTCGGACACCTGATCACACATCTTGTCGGGATGTCCTTCTGTCACGGATTCTGAAGTAAATAATCTTCTTTCCATTTTTTTAATCTCCATTGAATATCTGATGAATATTTAATTCTTTTTGACACTGCCGCTGCTGAATATAAAACGGTTCAATTCCTCATCGGAATCCACTTTTTCAATGCGTCCGCCAAGACCTCTCAGTTTCTCTTCAAACCGCTCATATCCTCTCTGAATATATCCGATCTGATTGATAGTAGTGTACCCGTCCGCAGCCAGGCCGGCGATCACAAGGGCTGCTCCCGCACGCAGATCCGGAGCATCCAGCTCCGCTCCTACGTATTTCTCCACGCCGGTAATGATGGCAGTACTTCCATCCAGAATCTTGAAATTCGATCCCATCTTGCGGAGCTCCTCCACATAGCGGAAACGATTCTCAAAAATACTCTCCACAATCATGCTGGTCCCTGTGGACAGTCCCAGGGTGACAGCCATCTGAGGCTGCATATCCGTGGGGAATCCGGGGTAAGGAAGGGTCTTGATCTGAGTGTGTTTAAGCCGGTGGTCCGCCTTGACACGGATGGCATCATCCGACTCGGTCACCTCTGCGCCGATCTCCAGAAGTTTTGCGGAGATGGCTTCCATGTGTTTCGGGATAATATTTTTGACGATGACATCACCCCTGGTAGCAGCGGCTGCCATCATAAATGTTCCTGCCTCAATCTGGTCCGGGATGATGGAGTATTCTGTATTGTGAAAAGCCTCCACTCCTCTGATGCGGATCACATCCGTACCGGCACCTTTGATATTGGCCCCCATGCTGTTGAGGAAGTTCGCCACATCAACGATATGAGGTTCTTTTGCTGCATTCTCGATAATGGTGTTTCCCACAGCCATGGAAGCAGCGATCATGATGTTGATGGTTGCCCCGACGGAAACCACGTCCAGATAAATGTGATTTCCCTTAAGAACCTCTGCTTCAGCGATGATCATCCCCTGCTCGATCACGACCTTGGCCCCGAGGGCACGAAAACCTTTGATGTGCTGATCAATGGGACGGGCCCCGATCTCACAGCCGCCGGGCAGAACTACTTTTGCTTTTTTATATCGTCCTAAAAGAGCACCGATCAGATAATAACCGGCTCTTATCTTTCGAATGAAATCATTGTCCACAGTGAGATCGTCTGGATTGATCCCTCTTCCACTGATCTCCACCTCGTTGGGGCTTTTCCGGTTCACGGTGGCGCCGATCTCCTGAATCGCCTGCAGGAGCACATTGATATCCCGCACATTCGGCATATTGTCAATAGTACATACGCCATCTGTCATAACTGCAGCTGCCAGTATTCCAAGGGCTGCATTTTTTGCTCCCCCGATCACCACTTCTCCCACCAGTGGCTTTCCGCCTTTTATAATATAACGCTCCATTATTCACCTCAAAAATCTATATAAAAACAAGGGCGATAAGAAATATCCGGAAATTGTAAACTGATATGATTACCCCAAGAATCCAAAGGCTCTATGGGCGAAAATGTATTCCTCATCGCGACAGATCATCGTACCATTCAGGCCCGGTAATCTGATACACACCAATAAAAAGATATCAAACTAATTTATTATAGCAAAGGAAACCCTTTTTGTAAATTGATAATTCTTGATTTGTCAGAAAAATAGTGTTAATAATTCTAATTATTCGTCCTGTTTTTTCTAATTTTCTTTTGTTTCCTAACTGAGTACCCAAAGTTTCCCAAAGCTTTCCCGATAGTGTGGTAACTGCCATGGCAATAAACGATGGGATCCGCTTTCTCCAGATGAAAGCTTCCCTTTTGATCCATATACCTTTCATCCACCGTCACATGTACCACATCAGCAAGAAACATGCTGTGGGAACCGAGAGGGACTTCCTCCTTCACTCTGCACTCGATATTTACCGGACTCTCCAATATGATCGGTGCCCCTACTATGGAAGCTCTGCCCTTGTGCAAACCGGTCCTGTCAAATTTATCAAGATCACGGCCGGACCTCACACCGCAGAAATCCGTTTCCTTCGCCATGGCTTCGGTGGTGAGATTTACGACAAACTCCCCCGTTTCTTTCAATGCCTGGTAGGAATAACGCTCGGGGCGGACAGAGATATAGAGCATGGGAGGATTGGTGCACACGGTACCGGTCCAGGCGACCGTAATAATATTATCCTTCCCGTCACTGCCCCTGGTGGTTACCAGCACTGCTGGGAGCGGATATAACATATTCCCCGGTTTAAAATCGATCTTGCCCATACTCTATCCTTCTTTCGTTATTGTAATTCTTCTCTCAGAAGATCCCTGATCTTTCCGATTTCCTCCATATCTCCCGGCTTCTGTTCGCCCATGAAAATGAGGCCATCCCCCTTATAGCGGGGAATCAGATGCATGTGAAAATGGAATACAGACTGACCTGCAAGAAGTTCGTTGTTCTGTATCACATTCAGTCCATCACATTTTAATACATTTTTCAGGGCTCTCGATATGAGGGTGGCAAGGGTAAAAACCTTACCAGCCGTCTCTGCATCCAGGTCATAGATGTTGGTAAAATGTTCTTTCGGCACGATCAGACAGTGTCCTTTCGTCAGCGGATTAATATCCAGGAATACCCTGAAATGGCTGTCTTCGTATATGGTGGAAGATGGGATCTTCCCGGCGGCTATCTTACAAAAAATACAATCGTCTTTCATCTTGTTACCTCTTTCTATATACATATTTTTTCAATATTCAAAAATGATCACAGACAGACCCAGAGCAGTTACTCTGAGGGAATATGGCTGCAGATCCCACTCCTGTGGAGTTGCCTCCAGGACGACCTCATCCTTTCTCAGGGAACCGCCAAACTCCTCCCAGGCAGAGTTGATCAGCATCCGGTAAGTCCCTGCTTTCGGAACGCCCACATGGTATCCTAACACTTTGTTCTCCCCGAAATTACACAGGAAGAGCAGATTTTTACCTCCGCCGGAAGAGCGCCGGATGAAGCTCAACACCCTGTTGCGGGAGTCCATTCCATTGATCCAGGAAAAAGAGAGCCCGGCTGACTGCTGACGATACATACAGTCATGGCTCATATAGATCTGTAATATATTTCTCAGATATTGCTGAATCGGTGCAGATTCCAGTTTTTTCCAGGACCATCGTTTGCTCCCGGGTGCCCCCAGCATATATCCGATCATCAGCTTTCTCCATGATAATCTATCATATTCATTTGAGGTTACCTTGTCAAGAAATGAGCGTTCCGCTCCCTCCTCCTCGTCATAGGCAAGGTTTAATATAGTGCTCCCCAGACTGTTTTTCATCAGTGGAAGGGAAAGTCTGTGATACTCTTCTCCCGGTCTATCCCGGTAATTACCGATATATTTTCCCAGATTATCAGGGATACTGTAGTTGATAAAAGCATCAAACGAAGCAATCTGAGATAAGAGTTCCATGTATCTGAGATCCACTTCCTGCTTCTCGTCCCCGATCATAAGAACACTGAAATCCTCTTTTTTGACAGCGACAATCACATGGTTTAAAAACTCTTCTGTATCATTCTGGAAGAATTCATACTCCCTCTGGTATCTGTCCGGATTCAGGTCCGTTTTGGGGTAGATCATATCGGTCATACCTTCCAGGAGAAAACCATCTATATGGAGCTCTCTTATCCAGAAAATGAGTCGTGAAGTGATATAGTTGACCACCTCATTCTTGTCATGCCGAAAACGTACCATTCCCCTCTCATGGTCAAATCGGATCCTGTCATCAGGATGGTCGAAAAGGAAAGTCCCGTCAAAATATTTAAGCTCGTTAACCTCATCCCGGAACCATCCGAGAGACGTCTGTAAGAGAACACCGATTCCCCTTCTGTGCAGAGAATTAATCCACTCCCGGATGTTACCCCTCATGCCATGACAGAAATCCGGTCCTTTCAGAAGAACGTGGGTAAAACAGCCATGTTCCAGAAATTCCTCCTGAAAATGATCATTCAGCTCGCTGTCACATACAGAGAAGGGGCTCTGTTTCCAGTCAGTACATTTGCGCCTTCTCATCCACTGTTCATCACCCCAGCGAAACTCTTTCATATCTAATACTATAGATGCGTCCCCGTCCCCGTCCATATTGATATTTCCGAAAGGATCCACCTTCTGAACGATACCCTGTTCCCAGGTTTTCACCTCGAAACGATACAGCTGTTTTTCCGTGACACCAGGGATAAATAATTCGAAAATCCCCGAGTTTGAAAGGCGTTGCATCGGGTAGATCATACCATTCCAATAATTGAAATCTCCTACCACGCTCACCCGTCTGGCGTTTGGCGCCCACACAGCAAAATAGACACCTTTCACTCCCCGGATCGTCATGGAGTGTGCCCCCATTTTTTGATAACAATCCGTCCATACACCCTGGGCAAAAAGCTTTTCTTCCCGCTCCGTGATCATGGAAGGAAAACTGTATGGATCCTCCGATATGAAATGATTTCCGTCAGGGAACAGCATATCGATCTTGTAGTCCACCAGCTGCCGGTCAGGGATAAAAACGGAGAACAGAGGCAACTGCTCCACCGGATCCATCTCGTACCGCCTGCCCCTCCTGTCAATCAGGGTCATCTGCGTCGCATCCGGGTGGTAAGCAGATATCACCTGTCCGTTGCTGACTGAATGACGGCCCAGGATGTCTTTCGGGCAGGGGTTATTACCATAGACCAGCTCCATGACCCGGTCCCGCTTGATGATTTGTGCTATCTCATTTCTCATCCGTCCACCCCTCTTTCCTCGCCCGCTTCAGCTGCAAGCCGTTTATTCAGATGGTAATAGATATATCTCTTTGCCAGATAGTAGACAACAGCAAAAGCAGGAACGCCGATAAGCATACCGATAAAGCCAAACAAACCACTGCCTAAAACAATGGCGAAAATGACCCAGAAAGGAGAAAGACCTGTGGAATCTCCCAGGATCTTTGGCCCAAGGATGTTACCGTCGAACTGTTGCAAAACCAAAATAAATATAATGAAAATCAATCCCTTTGCCGGACTGTCCAGAAGGATCAGGATAGCACTGGGAATTGCTCCGATATAAGGTCCGAATACAGGAATAACATTGGTGACACCTATGATCACACTGACCAGTACGCTGTAAGGAAGTCCGAGGACGGTTGCCCCGATGAAATACAGAATTCCTATGATAAAGGAATCCAATATCTTACCGCTGATGAATCCGCCGAAAATCCGGTCCATCTCATGGATGATTTCCTTGATCTTGGCTGATGCCGAATCACTGAAAAATGCCCGCAGGAGCAGGTTGAACTGCCTGAGGAAATTTTCCTTGCTGAACAGAACGTAGACGGCAACGATGCAACCGATAAGCAGATTCGACACGGCTCCCACCACTCCGAAAACTCCGCTGATAACTACGGTAATCTGGGAGAACATATCGTTCCTGAACCAGCCGGTCAAAAAATCCATGACATTTGTGTATGCCTTATCCAGCATATCTTTCAACCAGGAATTATCTTTGGCCATATCCGCCAGAATATTATAATATTTGGTCATCTGGCCTGGAGCGGCATATACGATCCTGGTGATACTGGAATAAATCTCCGGTACTGCCAGGTACGCAAGCAGATAGATAATTCCGCCGACCATGACGATCGTCAGTATGATTGATATCAGACGAATCCAGAATGTTTTTTTCGTCTTTTTTCCGGCATATGCTTTCCAGATTTTAATAATCCTGGTTTCAAAGAATACTTCGATGGGATTGACCAGATAAGCGAAGATCACACCCAATATGATGGGGGTCAGAATAGAAAAGATACGACTCACGAATGCAATGATGTCCTTGAACTTAAAAATGAAGAAGAAAAAAAGAATGGCGCAGATAATCACCAGAAGATTGGTAAGCCCTGAAAAAAGAGCCTCTTTTATAAGGTGTTTCTGATTATCTGTTTTCATATTATCACTCCATTCTGTAAAGCATTACGATATCCTTTTGCCGAATCGTTCTATAGTTATATTTTAACTGTTATTCCCCTTTCTGTCCATCCGTAAAATTTCCCGGAAACAGTACATCTTGACTTTCCCCCGGTTTCTCTCTATACTTATTCCAACCTGTTTCCGATGATATGCCGCCGAACATTTGTGAGGGGGCGATTCCACACCACACAGGAGGTGATGCTGATGAATTGTCCGAACTGCGGTACTCCCTATGATGCAGGTACCAGCCTGTGTCCTGTTTGCAATACGCCCCTGGGAAATGCCTCCTACACTCCCGTGGAAGGCACTCCGAAAAAGAGAAGCAGAAAGTTGCCGTTTCTTTTATGTATCCTGGTGATTCTTCTATGTCTCGGCTGTGGCGGCTACTTTTATTATCTGAATATAGTGGAGAAAGAGTGCAGGGAGGTCACGGAACGGCTGATGCAATGTGCCCATGATCTTGACCTCTCCTCTTTCGGAAAGGAAAACCTCCCCACCCCTCTTTCAGAAAACATGGATATAAAAAAAGCCATCTCGGAGGAGATGAACAGTTTACTGGAAGAACAGGGTGTAGCAGATCTTCTCAAAGCGCTGGGTATCGATGTCAACTACGACCGGGTCTATGATCAGATTATGAGTCGGGCAAGCTACAGCATAAAAGATGTTGAAGTCAGCTACAACAGATGCTCCGTCACCATGACCACATCCAATATCGATTATGCGCAAGCTGTCAAAAACACAAAAGAAAGTCTCTCCTCCGCCATAGAAGATCTTTCTTCCCCGGATGACTGGTGGTCCGGAATCAAAAACTGGTTCTCCACTTTACTGGGAGACGAGGAAGATGAGGGGCAGACAGAAGAATCCGAGATAAAAAGTCTGACGG
This sequence comes from uncultured Lachnospiraceae bacterium, assembly GCA_902796415.1. GTDB lineage: Bacteria > Bacillota > Clostridia > Lachnospirales > Lachnospiraceae > Anaerobutyricum. The sequence continues at coordinate 21,276 of CADBOX010000389.1, read as the reverse complement.
ACATCCTGGAAGAATATATCAGTGAGCAGGAACCGGTGGAGGTGACAGGAACCATTGTCTACGGGATAAAAGGCGGGAGATGGGCATTGATCTCCATAGACCCTGCCTTGTTTTATAACTATTACGGCTTCCCTCAGAAGATAGAAAGATAGAATGAAAAAAGGGCTTTACAGCCCTTTTTTCATTCTATCTTTTATTGCTCATTATTGAGGTACTTCTCAATATGAATGAGTGCTTTGTCCTCATCTTTTCCGTCTGCGATCATGGTGAGGTCAGAACCCTTGGGTAAACCCAGGCTCATCATACCCATTATACTTTTCGCATTCACTCTCTTCTCTTCTACTTCCACGTAGATTTTACTCTCGTACTGGCTGGCAATCTGAATAAACATTGCAACAGTACTTGGATCTAAACCTGCAGGAATCTTGACTGACATTGACTTTGTTACCATGATGACCTCCCCTTGATAATTGTCTTAAATACGTTGTTTATCCCTTATCTCCTGCGCCATCTGACTCAGTTTTCTCAGGCGGTGATTCACACCTGATTTGCCCACCGGGTGATCCAGATTCTGCCCCAACTCCTTCAGGGAAGCAGAAGGATCTTCCAGACGTGCACAGGCGACTTCCCTTAACGGTTCCGGCAATCGGCCAAAACCAATAGTTTTTTGTATGTATTGAATATCTTCGATTTGTTTTCTGGAGGCGGAAACCGTCTTGTTGATGTTGGCCGTCTCACAGTTAACTCTTCGATTTATCACATTTCTGACATCTTTATAGATACGTATGTTTTCAAAATTCAGCTTGGAAATATGTCCCGACATGACCGCCAGAATATCTGAGATCATGGCGCCTTCTTTCATGTAAACCACATAATATTTTTTTCTGCGGACGATCTTGGCGTCCAGCCCGAAATATTCCATCTGCTGTCTCAGCAATGCTGCTACCGTTTCATTGTCACAGGTTATCTCAAAATGATAATTCTTGTTTGGGTCCGTGACAGAACCGGAAGCAAGAAATGCCCCTCGAAGAAATGCCCTCTGACAGGAGTTTATCTGGAGAAGATGATTGTTGAAGATATCCTCCTCATCCACAATCCTTCCCAGGTTATCCATGAATCCGCAGGTTCTCAGCAGGGCAATTCCCATGGACTCATCTGCCACCACATAAGAATGAGGAAAATCCGTCACGACGATATCGATCCCCAACATCGCTGCCAGTTTTCTGAAACGGTCTGCGATCAATTCATTTTCCGTGTGAAAAACCGGGGTCGGAGTACCCATCTCATTTTTTCTGATCTCTCCTCCGAACAAAATGAAAGCGGCGATCTCAGAAGCACAATCATAGGGATCTTCGCAGACAGCCTGGGCCAGTTCTTTCTTGACATCTGAAGAAAATGACATGAACTCTTCCTCCCTATCATCTGCCTTTGGTTACATCCCTGTGTTCAATACGGATACTGTAGGGCAGGTCTTTCAATCTGTCAAACAAACCATTTGCCATAGTCACAGAACGATGCTTGCCACCGGTGCATCCTATTGCAATGATCAGATGGTACTTGCCCTCACTGACATAATTCGGAATGAGGAAAGAAAGCAGGTCTTCCATTTTATCAAGAAATATATGGGATTCTTTATGCTGCATGACAAAATCCTGAATCGGCCTGTCATTGCCCGTATAGTTCCGCAGCTTCATATCATAATATGGATTTGGCAGAAAACGCACATCAAACACCAGGTCCGCATCCTCCGGAATTCCGTACTTGAATCCGAAAGATAAGATGGTGACGATAAAGTTGCCATATCCATCATCTTCGATATATATTCTGTCCAGTTCTTTTTTCAACTCTCTCGTCAATAATGACGAAGTATCGATGATATAATCTGCCTGCTTTTTTATAAAAGCAATTGTTTTCCTCTCCCTGGCTATCCCGGTCTCAATCCGGCCTTCTTTCGCCAGAGGGTGGGTTCGTCTCGTCTCTTTATACCGCTTGACCAGGGTACGGTCATCAGCATCCAGAAACAGAATCTCATACTTGATACCCAGTTCATATAACAAAGCCAACTGTTCATCAAGATCAAGAAGCCTGTCCCCGTTTCGGATGTCCACGCCTACTGCTACCTGATTCACATCTACTTTACGGTCGGAAGCAATCTCTCCGAATTTCACCAGAAGTTCCACCGGGAGATTATCCACACAGAAAAAACCGATGTCCTCCAGCATGTTAAGAGCCGTACTCTTGCCGGCACCGGACATACCGGAAACGATAACCAGCCTCACTGTACCACCTCATCTTCAAATCCAAGAAAACGCACTTCCGGCTCCATATGAACACCGAACTTATCCTGGATTTTTTTCTGAACCTGACAGATCAGAAAGCGAACCTCCCGGGCAGTTGCTCCCCCGTGGTTCACCACAAAACCGGCATGTTTCTCAGATACCATGGCGCCTCCGACAGTGTATCCTTTCAGCCCGGCATCCTGGATCAGTTTCCCGGCGAAATAACCTGTGGGTCTCTTGAAAGTAGATCCGGCACTGGGGTATTCCAGAGGCTGTTTTTCTCTTCTGGCACGGGCAAGCTGATCCATCTTTTCCCGGATTTCCTGCTCCTGCCCCGGCTGTAACCGGATTCTTGCTCCCAGCACGATATAATCCTTGTCAAAAACAATACTGTGGCGGTAGGACAGATCCATATCTTCCGCCTTCAGAGTGACGATTTCTCCCTGGGGAGTCAGCAGATCCACATCCACGAGGATATCTTTCATCTCCCCGCCATAAGCGCCGGCATTCATGGAGACAGCACCTCCGAAAGAACCAGGGATGCCTGCTGCAAATTCGAACCCTGTAAGGGAAGCGTCTAAGGCGACTCTGGCTATCTTTCCAAGGGAAGCACCGGCTTGTGCTTTTATGATCTCCCCATCTCTCTCCACCTCTGAAAAGGATTTGCCGAGGTGGATCACAAGACCTCTGATTCCCTCATCTGATACCAGAAGATTGCTGCCGTTTCCCACAATAAAAAAGGGAACCTCCAGGGAACGGGCCAGCTGGCATATCTGACGAATCTCATCTGCGGAAGACACATCCACAAAAATGTCCGCGGGTCCTCCGATCCCAAAGGTCGTATGCCTGCTCATAGGCTCATTCTCAAAAAAAGCTCCATGGGTTATGATTTGTTGCAATTGCTTCTGAAATTTTTGTTCCATCACACGTCTCCTGCCATTAATACTTAAAAAATGTCATGACCCTGCAGGATTCAACCTGCTCCATGACATCAAAACCGTATTAACCTACCTCTATAATAATACCTTAAGGATTTTTTTTACACAATGTGAAATAAAGACAAAAAAAAGGATGGCTTTCTACCACCCTTTAGTTAAAATTGCTATAGAATATTATGTCATTCGATTAACAGTTTTGCACTTCCATAAATCCCTGCATCGTTTTCCAGCCGGGCTATGACAAATCTGACATCTCTCTGTCTGCCATAGGTATTTTCCCCATAATAACGCTTTATCGCATCAATGACGATTGGCCCTGCCTTGGAGACTCCTCCCCCGATGACAAACAGCTCGGGGTCCGTCACACAGGCTATGTAGGACAATGCTCTGGCCATGCGTTCTCCAAAGATATCCATCTGATCCAGGGCAAAGGCATCCCCGGCCTTCGCCGCATCAAAGATATCTTTGGCAGTAATTTCTTTAAGTTTTCTGAGAGTGCTGTCCTGGCTGCCTTTTTCCAAGGCAAGCTTCGCCTGACGGGCAATCCCATTGGCGGAACAGTATTGTTCCAGACATCCTCTCTTGCCACAGTTGCAGAATTCTTTCTCCTGGAAATCAATGCGCATATGTCCGATCTCTGCTCCAAAACCATGAGCTCCCCGCACCAGTTTTCCATCGACGATGACACCGCCGCCCACACCGGTTCCGAGAGTCACCATCACCATATCGGAACAGCCCTTGCCGGCTCCTTGCCACATTTCTCCCAAAGCAGCAACATCGGCATCGTTTCCAACCATCACAGGCAATCCGGAAAGATCTTCCAGGATACTTTTTACTTCGGTATATCCCCATCCCAGATTAACACAGGACTGGACATTACCTTCCCTTGTCACCGTTCCGGGAACACCGATCCCCAGCCCGATGAACTGTTCATAAGGGTACCCCTGTCTGGCGGATGTCTCCTTGCAGGTTGCCACGATATCTGGCAGGATACTCTTCCCATTCTCGCTGGTATCCGTCGGAATCTCCCATTTGTATAGCAGCTGGCCTTCCGTAGTAAAGATACCGTTTTTGACTGTGGTTCCGCCCAAATCGATTCCAAAAACATACTTCATATCTGATTACTCCTGTCCTTTGTTCAGGTTTCCTGTCACACGGTTATATAACTCCTGGGCTGCATTGTACCCCATCTTTTTCGCACGGAAATTGCTGGCTGCAGACTCAACGATGACTGCGAGATTGCGCCCCGGGCGTACCGGGATGGAATAGCATACCAGCTTGTTGCCCAGAAATTCGATGGACTCCTCCCCTAATCCCAGACGGTCATAATTCTTCTCCCTGTTCCAGTCTTCCAGGCGGATGACCAGATCGATATCACAGAATTCCCTCACACTTTTTACACCGAAGAGGCTCTTCACATCCACGATGCCGATCCCTCTCAGCTCGATGAAATGTCTGGTGATATCCGGGGAAGTTCCCACCAGCTTATCATCGCTTACTTTTCGGATTTCCACCACGTCATCTGATACAAGTCGATGACCCCGGTGGATCAATTCCAGTGCAGCCTCACTTTTTCCGATTCCACTTTCTCCCATGATCAGCACACCCTCTCCATGGACGTCCACCAGCACACCATGGATAGAAACACGTGGTGCCAGACGCTCGCTGAGCCACCGGACTGCCACTGCCACAAATTCCGAGGTATTCCTCTGGGTGGCCAGGATAGGAATTCCTTTTTCTTCCGCCACATTCAAGAGCCGCTCACAAGGCTCGTTGCCCTGGGTAAAAATAACACAGGGGATCTCATTGCTGAGAATCTCCTCGTAGATTGGAATCATCTTCTCATCCGGTATCGTTTTGAGATAGGCATACTCCGCATTCCCTATGATCTGAATACGGTTTGCCTGAAAGAAATCAAAGAAACCGGTCAGTTGAAGAGCAAGTCTGTTAGCCGCAGCTTCGGTAATCTCTATCTCTTCGATATCTATATCCGGAAGAAGGTTCTTCAGTTCCATTCTAGCGACAAGATCTGTCAATTTCACCTTAAACATATTGATAATCCTCCTAACTTCAATCGGAATCCTTATGCCACTATTCTAACATATCCGATCCACTTTTGATAGCTTTCATCTTGGAAGGATCAGATCCTCCGTCCCGGAGATCTGGAGAGTCCTGCTGATTCTTATGAAAGAAAGCATAAATCTCCCTGGCTACATGCTCCGTGATCCCATCGATGCTGCCGAGTTCCTCCACGGTAGCTTCACGGATCTTCCCGATGTCCTGGTAATGACGAAGCAAGGCTTTCCTTCTCGCAGGTCCCACTCCTTTGATCTCATCAAGAACAGAATGCACCTGCCCTTTACTCCGGAGATTCTTATGGTATTCTATCGCAAAACGGTGGGCTTCGTCCTGGAGTCGGGTCACCAGAAGAAAGGCCTCGGAATTCCTGGGGAATTCCACGATCTCATTTTTATAATACAGACCACGGGTCCGGTGGAAATCATCTTTCACCATCCCGCAGACCGGGATATCGATATTCATTTCTTTTAACACCTTCAAGGCGATGTTAACCTGACCCTTTCCCCCATCCATCATCAGGAGATCCGGAAAGCGGTGAAAACCTCCCATTTTTTTATCCAGGGGGTCAGACCCCATCTCAGCGATTTCTCTCAGGCCGTGGGAAAATCGTCTGCTAAGAGCCTCCTCCATGCAGGCATAGTCATCCGGACCTTCCACGGATCGGATCCGGAATTTTCGGTAATCGCTCCTTTTGGGTTTCCCTTTCTCAAACACCACCATGGAAGCCACATTTTGAAATCCGTTGGTGTTGGAGATATCGAAAGCCTCCATGCGGACCAGGTCGGGGATTCCCAGTAACCCTTCCAATTCCTTCATAGCTCCGATGGTTCTCTTTTCTTCCCTTTTCAGTTTTTCGCTGTCTTTGATCAGGACGTTCCGGGCATTTTCTCTGGCCAGCTTCATCATCTGGGATTTTTGCCCTCTCTTGGGAACCGAGATGGAAACCTTTCCTCCCCGTTTATCACTGAGCCATTTTTCAAGTATCTGGCTGTCCATGATTTCCACCTGAGTGAGGATTTCCTTTGGGATAAAGGGAGTTCCCACATAAAACTGTTTGATGAAGTCTGTGAGGATCTCCGGATAACCGTTTCCGTCGATTCCCGTCATATGGAAATGGTCTCTTCCCAACAATCTTCCGTTCCGTATAAAAAAGATGGAGACTACCGCTTCCTTTCCGTCACCGCTAAGAGCAATGATATCCCTGTCATCACCATCGGTATTGTTGATCTTCTGTCTCTCACCGATCCGTCTTACATTCGCCATCAGGTCCCTGTATTCGGCCGCTTGTTCAAAATCCAGTTCCTCCGCTGCAGCGTTCATCTTTTTCTCCAGGTCCTCCAGAATGCCTTTATCATGGCCTTGCAGGAATTCCATCATACGGTCCACGTTTTTTCTGTAATCTTCCTTGCTGATCCAACCCTGGCAAGGGGCATCACACTGATGAATCTGATGGTAGAGGCAGGGTCTTTCTTTCCCGATATCCTTTGGCAAAGACCGGTTGCAGTTACGGATCCGATAGACTTTCTGGATCAGATCAATGCTCTCTTTCACCGCTGCCGCACTGGTGTAAGGCCCGAAATACTTTGATCTGTCACGTCTTACTCTTCTGCAAAAAAGAATTCTCGGAAAATCTTCCTGCACTGTCACCCGGATGTAAGGATATGCTTTATCATCTTTCAGCATGGTATTATAACGGGGGCGGTGTTCTTTGATCAGATTGCACTCCAGGACCAAGGCTTCCAGTTCCGAATCGGTAATGATATATTCAAAATAAGCGATATGAGAAACCATATGTTCAATCTTTATACTGTGGTTATGGCCGGACTGAAAGTACTGGCGCACCCGGTTCTTCAGGATCCTGGCCTTACCCACATAGATAATCTCATCTTTATCATTATGCATGAGATAGACTCCGGGTTTAGCCGGCAACTTTTTTAATTCTTCTTCCAGGTCAAACATACTGATCCTCCCATCCTGCTGGATGTCTTGTCTTTTTGTATCTGAAAAAACCATTGTGCGCAAAGAACAGGTTATCTCTCTTTACGCGCAATGGTCTGTTTTTTACTCTTCTGCCGGTTCAGATTCCTCTGCCGGAATCGTCTCGGCCATTATCTCTTCCGGTTTCTGACTACTGTTCCGGCGGTTGAAAATCTCCATGAATTCCTTGCCGGTTATGTTCTCACGCTCAACGAGGAACGCTGCGATTTCATCGAGAACATCCCTGTTCTCTTTGATGATCGCCAGAGATCTCTCATAGGCATTCCTCAGAACCTTCTGAACTTCCTCATCAATCTGTGCACCGGTAGTCTCGGAGCAATTCATGACGGCGCGTCCGTCCAGATAACGATCCTGGACTGATTCCAAAGTCACCAGTCCAAAGCGGTCGGACATACCATACATTGTGATCATGGAACGTGCGATGGATGTCGCACGTTCAATATCATTGGAAGCACCGGTTGTGATGGATTGGAACACAACCTCCTCCGCTGCGCGGCCGCCGAAAAGACCTACCAGCTCATCCAGTATCTCCTCTTTGCTCATGAGGTATTTTTCTTCCTCCGGGACACTCATTGTGAAGCCAAGAGCACCCATGGTTCTCGGGACGATGGTGATCTTCTGTACCGGTTCTGCGTTTTTGCAGGTAGCGATACAGACAGCATGTCCCACCTCATGGTATGCGACGATCCGTTTTTCTTTCTCGTTCAGGATGCGGTCCTTCTTCTCCTTACCGGCGAATACGACCTCCACAGCCTCCATCAGATCATTCTGACTGACTGCGCTCCTGCCATCCTTGACTGCCGCAAGGGCTGCTTCGTTGATCATATTGGCAAGATCTGAGCCTACGGCACCTGATGTAGCCAGTGCTACCGCCTCCAGATCCACTGTCTCATCCATCTTCACATCCCTGGAATGTACTTTCAGGGTTTCCACCCGGCCTTTCAGATCAGGGCGTTCCACGATAACCCTGCGGTCAAATCGTCCCGGTCTCAGTAAGGCTTTATCCAGCACCTCCGGGCGGTTCGTTGCCGCGAGAATGATAAGTCCCTTGGAAGAATCGAAGCCGTCCATCTCAGCCAGGAGTGCGTTCAGGGTCTGTTCACGCTCGTCATTACCTCCAAATCTGCTGTCACGGCTTTTACCGATGGCATCCACCTCATCGATGAATATGATACAGGGGGCCATACTCTGCGCCTGCTTAAATAAGTCACGCACTCTGGATGCACCGACACCCACAAACATCTCCACGAAATCAGAGCCGGATAAAGAAAAGAACGGAACATTGGCTTCCCCGGCAAGCGCTTTGGCCAGCAGAGTCTTACCGGTTCCGGGCGGGCCCACCAGAAGGGCTCCTTTGGGAAGTTTGGCGCCGATCTTCAGATATTTACCTGGATCATGGAGGAAGTCCACCATCTCTGTCAGACTCTCCTTGGCCTCATCCTGACCGGCAACATCGGCGAATGTCACTCCGGTTTTCTTCTCTACGTAGACTTTTGCATTGCTCTTACCAACGCTCATCATGCCCCCGCCTCTTCCAAGGTTACGCATGATCAGGAACATGGCCCCGTAGATCAGGACAAAGGGCAACACATAGGACAGAAGAATGGAAAGGATGGTTGAACTGGAGCTGGTATCCTCCCTGGAAAACTTAACTCCGGAATCTCTCAGCCGATCCACCAGTTTGTAATCCGATATCGGTCGGGTATAATAGGTAGTCTTCATCACAGGATTGGTCTGCTTTTTAGGCACGATCGTAATCTTTGAATCCCCGACAGTTACTTCCTTGACTTCATCTTTCTCCACCATATTCAGGAACTCACTGTAGCTGATCTCCTGTTGATTTCCGTTTCGATATCTGGTCAGGAGACTAGAGAATAAGAGGGTGATCACCAGACAGATTGCCACCATGATCAATGCTGACCGGATATTTCTGTTCTTATTGGGATCCCTCTTCTTGTCATTGTTATCCATATACACCTCCGGATTCTATTGTATACCTTCCATAACATCCCTCTTCTAAAAGGATTCAAAAGAAATTACAGATGCCGGATAACCTCCATGGCATCCTTCATATAATCATTCTCCTGGAATTCTATCTTGCCTTCATCACAGGCAGCTGCCAAGGCCGGATCCATCGGAATGCGTCCCAGGACAGGGATGTGGTATGCCTGTGCGATTTCTTCTAAATGACTCTTTCCGAATACATAGATCTTCTCATCACAGTGAGGACATTTCACATAGCTCATGTTTTCCACCACACCGATGATAGGAATCTGCATCATCCGGGCCATATTTGCTGCTTTCTCCACGATCATCCCCACCAGTTCCTGAGGTGAGGTGACAATCACGATTCCGTCAAGAGGAATGGACTGAAAGATGGTCAGTGGAACATCACCAGTTCCCGGTGGCATATCGATAAACATGTAATCGATACCTCTCCACAGGGTTTCTCCCCAGAACTGTTTTATCACGCCGCCCAATACAGGACCTCTCCAGATGACCGGATCTGTCTCATTGGAAAGCATTAAATTCACGGAAACGATATCAATCCCGCAGCTGGTGGTGTGAGGTAAGATAAGTCCGTCCGCATTACCCACCAGATTGACCTTTGCCCCAAAAGCCTTGGGGATGGATGGGCCGGTGATATCTCCGTCAAGAATTGCTGTCTTGTATCCTTCCCGCATAGAAGCACAGGCAAGCAGGGAGGTGACCATGGATTTTCCCACGCCTCCTTTGCCGGATACGACGCCGATTACCTTCTTAACAGAACTTCCCGCACTCAGCTTCTCCAGGAAATCCTGTGGATCCATCTGTCTGGAATCACAATCCACTCCACAGCTGCTGCAGTCATGTGTACATTCACTCATAATAATTTATCTCCTTACTTCTAAATAATAATTGATCAATTTATTTTAGCTAACAATGCCTTCACATTTGCTTCGATGTCTCCACCGAATACCGCGGAGCCTGCCACAAATACATCCACTCCGGCATCTCTGGCCTCCTCGATGGTGGACAGGTTCACTCCCCCATCGACCTGGATCAAAGTCTTGAGATTTCTGCTTTTCAGAATCTCCTTGAGTTCCCTGACCTTTTCGGAACAATATGGGATATAAGACTGGCCGCCGAATCCCGGATTCACTGTCATGATCAGGACCATATAGAGATCATCCAACACATAATTCAGGACAGAGAGAGGGGTAGCAGGATTGATGGCCACTGCCGGTTTCTTTCCACAAGCCTTGATCTGCTGGATCACACGGTCAAGATGCCTGCAGGCTTCCGCATGTACCGTGATGACATCTGCGCCATCCCTGGCAAAACTCTCTATATATCTGCCGGGTTCTTCAATCATCAGGTGTACATCAAACACTGCATCCGTGTCCGGACGTAAGGCCTTGATCACAGGATTCCCGAAAGAAATCTGTGGCACAAACATGCCATCCATAACATCGATATGCACCCATTGTGCTCCGGCATTCAAAGCTGTTTTGACATCCTCTCCCAGATGTCTGAAATCTGCTGATAAAATTGATGGTGACAATATCTTCATAAAATCATCTTCCTTCCTTAATCTCATGGATAATGTACAGATAAAAGCATAGAAAGCTTCAAATTACATCATAACATAATCCCTCAATACTTCAAGTATTATTTTGTTCCTTCAGATTTGGGCGAATGCCCGTGTCAATTATGGTATTACATGATGAACTATGATATAATGATAGCCCGGATAATATTTATGTGATACATGCTCCCGTGTGAGGTCAGGTATGCAAGTCTAAAGAGGAGGATAAATGATGCGTTTTTATGTGCCAAGCGATATATATGTAGAGAAAAACTGTGTGGCAAACCACAAGAAGGACATCATAGCTATGGGAAGCAGAGCTTTCATCGTTACAGGCCGTCATTCTGCCAGGATAAACGGTTCTCTGGAGGATGTCACTTCCGCGTTGACAGATGGGGATATCCCATATGAGATATTCGACGAAGTTGAGGAGAATCCCTCTGTGGAAACTATTGTGAGAGCAGCCCGGATCGGTAAAGAATTCCAGGCGGACTATGTGATTGGTATCGGCGGCGGATCCCCGATAGATGCCGCGAAAGCGATAGCTTTACTCATCGCCAACCCGGAGGAAGACGGAAGCTGTCTCTATGAAGCCCGAAAACTGGATTATCTGCCGATTATAGCAATCCCCACCACCTGTGGTACCGGATCGGAAGCAACACCGGTCTCTGTACTGACCAACCACGCGAAAAAAATAAAAAAGAGTATCCCTTACAAGATATTCCCGGCCCTTTCTCTGGTGGACGGTAAGTATCTGGCTTCTGCCAAAAAAAGTCTCATCGTCAACACAGCAGTGGACGCCTTGGCCCACATGGTAGAAAGCTATCTAAACAGCAAATCGAATCTTTACAACCGGCTTTTCCCGGAATACGGACTTAGGTTATGGGCAGAAAACAAAGAGGCTCTCCTCTCGGAAGACCCTCTTAACGAAAGTCAGTATGAATTACTGATGCTGGTTTCCACCATAGCTGGTATGGCCATCGCCCACACAGGAACCGGTTTGCCACATGGCATGAGCTACGACCTTACCTACCATTACCATGTTCCCCACGGACCGGCCTGCGGTTATTTTCTGGGTGCTTACATGGAAGTATGTTCCAGACACTGTCCCGATGATGTCAGAAAAATACTCGACCTTCTGGAAATGAAGGACCTGGATGAGTTCAGCGCCTATATCAGAAGTCTGATCGGAACCTTTGAAATCGACGAAAAAACCAAGGAATCCTTCGTCTCTGCTATGGAGCATAACGAAAGCAAACTTTCTGCAGCCCCCTGCACTGTGACACCGGAAGATGTCCGCTTCATATACGACAAATCCCTTATCAGCAAGCCACTGGAGTAGTTTAAGGAAAGAAACATGATTGAATTAAAAGGCAAATATAACACCGCAAAGATATTCACTGACGTGGTCGATCAGGAAAGCATTTCCCAGGTTATGGGTATACTTAACCTGGAATCTCTGAAAGATACGCAGATTCGGATGATGCCGGATATCCATGCCGGGAAAGGGTGTACCGTGGGAACCACCATTACACTGAAGGACAAAGTGATTCCAAATCTCACCGGGGTAGACATCGGCTGCGGCATGTTCCTGATCAAAATCAATGAGAAGTCTGTCGATCTGGAAAAACTGGACAAAGTAATCACAGAACAAGTGCCATCCGGTTTTTCCATTCATGATGAGCCTCTTCCGGAAGCTGAAACCTTTGATTTTTCAGGTTTCAGATGTCCGGTAAATATCGAAAATGCCAAAAAAAGTCTGGGCAGTCTTGGAGGCGGGAACCATTTCTGTGAGTTGAACAAAGATGATGAAGGGAACCTCTACCTGGTTGTTCACTCCGGAAGCAGGCATCTGGGATTGGAGGTTTGCAACTATTATCAGGATCTTGCTTATCATGACTGTAATGGTTCATCAAAAGATGAGATTGACTCTCTGATCAAAAATCTGAAAAAAGAGGGCAGGCAAAAAGAAATAGAGAAGGACCTCTGCCATCTTTCCGGGCAGCCTTTCCATGATTATCTGAACGATATGAAGATCGCACAGAAATACGCGGTGTTAAACAGAAAACTTATGGCGGGTATTATCATCAGGGAGATGGGCTGGACCATCGAAGATTCCTTCACCACGATCCATAATTATATCGATACGGAAGCAATGATACTTCGCAAAGGCTCCGTGTCCGCAAAAAAAGGAGAACGATTACTCATACCCATCAATATGAGGGATGGCTCCTTAATCTGCATAGGAAAAGGGAACCCCGACTGGAACTACTCAGCTCCCCATGGGGCAGGACGGTTAATGTCCCGAAGTCAGGCGAAACAGATGGTTGATCTGAAGGATTTCCAGGAGACGATGAAGGGGATCTATTCCACTTCCGTCTGTGAATCAACTCTGGATGAATCACCCTTCGCCTATAAATCATTGAACGATATCACAGAAAACATTACCGATACCGCCGATATCATCAAGAGAATCATCCCCGTCTACAACTACAAAGCCCACTGATTATACCTGGCGAATTAGAAGAGCAGAGATCATATTCATTCTACGATAAAAGGTGGATTGCACATGTGGTTTCCTGAGAAAGCGTTTTCCCGACTTTCGAAGGAAACCCGTGTGCAATCCACCTTTTTCGTAAATAATAAGATTGATCTCTGCTCTTTCTTTATCGCCAGTTGACTCCTGTATCTTTTGTGACGACATTTTTCTCTCCGAATATCTCTTTAAGGAGCCTCAGAGTTTCTTCGCTCCCTGAGATATTCTGGTATTCCGGCAGGCGTTTTACCGCCTTTTCTTTTCTTGAATAGATGACGATCCGGTCTTTTCCCGGATAATGTCTGATCACGTCAAAAAGATCCTTCTGCTTCTCTTTATATTCCCCTATATCCGGAGTCTGGATCCAGACTTCCCTGGACAGTTCATCCATGGGGAGTATTCTGCCGGCAATCAGTTTACCACTCTCCTCAGACACAGTGGCACGGCCTTTGATATAGATTCCCCGGTCCACGGTCAGCTTATCCCGGTATCTCTGATAATCTCTTGGAAAAACGATGATCTCCAGAGTCCCGTAGAGGTCTTCCAGGCTGACGAAAGCCATATTCTGATTATTCTTGGTCAGTTTCACCGTGATGTCTGTCACCATGCCACCGACCACATATTCTCTTCCGTCTTCCACGACAGTGCGTCCTGTCTCCTCATCTGCTTCAAAATCAAGAGACCTTGCCGTCACATTTTTCTCCATGGAAGCCATGTAGCGTCCCAGGGGGTGTCCGCTGACATAGATACCTAAGACTTCCTTTTCAAAGGCCAGTTTCTGACCTTCCTCGAATTCTCCCACATCGGGGTAATCCTGCTCGTATTCTTTCTTCTGCTCCTCTGTGAAGAAATCGAAAAGACTCATCTGGCCGGTAATGCTTTCTTTCCTCTCCCGGTTTACCTCATCCATCACCACACCATACACTGACATGAGCTGTTTTCTCGTAGCTCCCAGGCTGTCCAAAGCTCCCGCTTTGATCAGGTTCTCGATGGTGCGCTTGTTGATTTCTTTGGAGGTCAGTCTCTCCATGAAATCTTTCAGGTTTTTATAGGTGCCTCCCCTCTCTCTTTCATCTACCATGTTCTGGATGACTGTCTTACCGAGGCTCTTGATGGCAGCCAGGCCATAGCGGATGGCATCCCCGGAAACGGAAAAACCCGCTTCCCCTTCATTGATATCCGGCGGCAGTATCCGGATCCCCATACTCCGGCATGTATTGACATATTCGGTGATCTTACCTGTGTTTGTGATAACAGAAGTCAATAATGCCGCCATGAATTCCACGGGGTAAAAACAGCGGAGCCAGGCAGTCTGATAGGAAACTACAGCGTAGGCGGCCGCGTGGGATTTATTAAAGGCATATTTGGCGAAGTCAATCATCTCGTCAAAAACCTGGTTTGCCACCTTTTCAGGAATGCCACGTTTTATGCATCCATCCACCCCCTCGGCCTCATTGCCATAGACAAAATTCTGCCGCTCTTTTTGCATCACATCCCCTTTTTTCTTGGACATGGCTCGTCTCACCAGATCGCTCCGGCCAAGAGTGTACCCTGCCAGTTTCATGACGATCTGCATGACCTGTTCCTGATAGACGATGCAGCCGTAAGTGGCGGAGAGGATTTCCTCCAGTTCCGGACAGGAGTAGGTGATGGTATCTTTATTCTGCTTACCTTTTATATATTTCGGAATGAAATCCATGGGACCAGGTCGGTAGAGAGAGATCCCGGCAATAATATCTTCGATATTCTCCGGTTTCAGCTCTCTCATAAAAGACTTCATACCGGCACTTTCCAGCTGGAAGACTCCCTCGGTTTTTCCCTGCCCGATCATTTCATATACTTTGGCATCCTCAAAATCGATGTCCCGGATATCAAAATCCTCACCCCGTTTTTTACGGATCATCCGGACAGCATCCTGGATCACAGTCAGGGTTCTCAATCCAAGGAAATCCATCTTGAGAAGGCCCAGCTCCTCGATGGTTGTCATGGTAAACTGCGTAGTGACAACATTATCTGCTCCACGTGATAAAGGAACAAACTCGTCCAGGGGTTCCGAACCGATAACCACACCCGCAGCATGAATCGAAGTGTGTCGTGGTAATCCTTCCAGTCTCATGGACATATCAATCAGATTTCTGACACCTTCCTCCGCTTCGTAGGCACGGCTCAGGTCCGGATTGGACTTTAATGCTTTTTCTATGGTAATACCAAGTTCCATGGGGATCATCTTTGCGACCCGGTCGACCTGGTTATAGGGGATGTTCAACACCCGGCCAACATCCCGCACAGCCATGCGTGCAGCCATGGTTCCGAAAGTGATGATCTGCACCACTTTTTCTTTTCCGTATTTCTCATAGACATAGTCTATGACTTCCTGCCTTCTCTCATAGCAGAAATCCACATCGATATCAGGCATCGAAACACGCTCCGGATTCAGGAAACGTTCAAAAATCAATTGATAACGAATCGGATCGATATCTGTGATCTCCAGGCAATAAGAGACCAGACTTCCGGCGGCAGATCCCCGCCCGGGTCCGACTGCAATTCCCTGTTCCTTGGCAAAATGAATAAAATCCCATACGATCAGAAAATAATCTACGTAACCCATGTCCCGGATGGTGGATAGTTCATAATCCATACGGGCCTGGAGGTCCTCGGTGACCTGATCTCCGTAGCGCTTAGCCAACCCTTCCTGGCACAGAAAACGAAGGTAAGATTCCGACCCGTAACCTTGGGGCACTTCGTATTTCGGCACTTTTTGCTCACCGAAGACAATCTCCACATTACATCTTTGCGCGATTTTATGAGTGTTCTCCAAAGCTTCAAGTGCATAAGGAAACAGCCGCTTCATCTCTTCTTCTGATTTCAGGTAATACTGTCCCCCCTCATAACGCATTCGGTCTTCATCGGACACCAGCTTTCCGGTCTGGATACAAAGAAGAAGATCATGGGGTGTGGCATCATCTTCCATGATGTAATGAATGTCATTTGTAGCCACAAGAGGGATTCCCACTTCTTTTGACATCCTCATCAGAGCAGTATTCACCTGGGTCTGAGCACGTATGCCATGGTCCTGTAACTCCAGAAAGAAATTGTCTTTACCAAATAATTTCTGTAACCGAAGGGCGGAATTCTTCGCACCGTCATAATCATTTTTCAATATCTTGTTAGGAATCTCTCCCGCCAGGCATGCGGATAGCGCGATGATCCCTTCGTGGTATTGTTCCAGAATCTCATAATCCACACGGGGACGGTAGTAATACCCTTCGGTAAAGCCACGGGTAACGATCTTCATCAGGTTCTTGTAACCGAGGTTATTCTCTGCCAGAAGAACCAGATGATAATACCGGTCGTCCCCTTTACTGAACTCCCGGTCAAAACGGGATCCCGGGGCCACATAGATCTCACATCCGAGAATCGGCTTAATTCCAACCTCTTTTGCCTTTTTATAAAAATCAATCACACCGTACATCACTCCATGGTCGGTGATGGCAATACTATCCATGCCCAGTTCTTTCGCCCTTGGCAAAAGTTCCTTAATCTTTCCGGAACCATCAAGCAGACTGTATTCTGTATGTACATGCAAATGAGTAAAAGCCATGCCAGCCCTCCTTTTATATGGTACAGCTATATCGAAAAAACCTCATGCAGTAAAAAAACCGCACCGAAAAACGATGCGATTATCTTGCCTTATTCTGATAATTGTAGCTGAGGATCCAGGATACCGTAATCATCAGTCTGGATCAGGCTGTAATATGCAGCACTGTCTATCTCCTTCTTGGGTGTAAGTTTACTGTACACGGAGTAGCCTAATCCTCCTACCAAAAGGCATACACACAGGTAAGCGATGGCATGTCCGATTCTCCTCTGCCTTCTTTCCTTGGCCAGAATCTGCTTCCTGTTTTTCTTATATTCTTTCTGTCGGTCTACTTTTCTTTGACTCATTAATACTTCCTGCTTTCTAATTATATTTTTGAAAGGAATTATAATTACTCCTAAAAAGCCTAATCACAGCTATTATAACTCAGTTCATTTCATATATCAAACAGATTATGTTTTTTTTCTGTTTTTTTCTTAACATAATGGTTTACAGACTCTGAAGCCATATGTTATAGTTATGTTAGAAAGAAAGAGGTGTTTCAAATGACAGACCGACAATCCAAACTGGTAAAACTGGTTAATCAATATCAAAAGATAGAAGTCAGTAAACTTTCGGAATTATTAGGAGTTTCTCAGGTTACCATCCGTAAGGATCTGGATTTCCTCGAGGAGGAAGGCCTGCTGGCCAGAGAGCATGGTTATGCTCTGATTAAGAATGCCAACGATATCAATACACGTCTTACTGTTAATTATGATACGAAACTGAATATCGCCACCAAGGCTGCCGAGATGGTACAGAATGGAGAAACGGTCATGCTGGAATCCGGTTCCACCTGTTCCCTGCTGGCAGAACAGCTTGCCAAACTGAAAAAAGATGTAACTATCATTACAAATTCTGCATATATTGCCATCCGAATCAAAGATCTCCCCATCCGCAAAGTGATCCTCCTGGGAGGGGATTACCAAAAAGAGTATCAGGGGATGGTCGGGCCACTGGTTCGCAAATGTGCAAAAGAGTTCTATGTAGATAAATTTTTTGTGGGAACAGATGGCTTTATCCCTGATGTCGGTTTCACCTGTGACGATCTCATGAGAGTTGAAACCATGCGCTATATGGCGGACTCTGCCAACCGCATGATCATTCTGGCCGACTCAAGTAAGTTTAATCAGAAAGGTGTGGTAATCCAGTCCACATTTGATGAGATCGATACGGTCTGTACGGACTCTGCCACCACAGAGGAAGTGCTCGATATCCTGAAAAAACATAACATAAGTATATCCATCGCGGATCAATAAATCACCAGGAACAGATCTTTACCTGGGCTGTCGCATCATCAGATGTGACAGCCTTTCTTTTTGGTCACTATTATTAGTCACAAAATCTTAAGAGTTTCTATCTTGACCTTTTCCATGTTTCGTGGCAAGTTTAATAGGGCTGAAGGTTCCGTTTGAATTTGAAAGGAGGATCTCAATGATCAGATACCATAAATCACATACGATCATAACCGGATTGCTGGCAGGGATTCTTCTATTCTCCCTGAACCTTCCCCTGCGTGCTTCCGGACAAGTCCAATATGTCGGTCCCGGACAGTATCTTCATATAGATAACAAATTCGATACTGGCCATCGGTTTTCCATCAGTGAGGCTCCCTATATTGCTTCTGTCCACAATGGATATGTGGAAGGGATTTATCCCGGTCTCACTGCCATAACCTATGAGGATACCGGAAAGATAGCGCGGGAGTACATCGGAGTCAAAGGACTGCTCCCTTCAAACCCCTATCTTCGTGTGGGGCAAAAACAGGCTTTGTATCTTTTCGGTGTACCGAAGTCTTCTATCTCACGCTGGACCAGTTCCAACCCTTCCGTGGCTTCCGTCAGCAGGAAAGGTATCCTGCTGGGAAGAAGTACAGGGACTGCCCAGATCAGCTGTCATCTGAAGAATGGAGACCAATTTCATACTGTAGTCGATGTCATTTCCCGGAATCTTCGGGATGAAAGCATCGATCAAAAAGTAGCGCAGGCCACTGAGGAAGAAGAAGAATACGGCAACATCTTGTTATCCTGCCAGGAAACCACCTTCTTCATGAAGAAAAAAGACAGTTACAAACCGAAAGTAACCGTCCGGAAACTGAATGGCCGCAGAACTACACCTGAGCTGACCTGGACCACCAGTGATTCTTCTGTAGCCAAAGTCGATGCCCTTGGGAAAATCCGGGCTGTCGGGGGTGGAATTGCCACCATAACCTGTCAGGCAGATGATCAGTCCCTGGAGTTTTCTGTAAATGTGATCACCGGGGGGGAAAGCGGAGGATCCTGTAAGCTGACATTATTGACGGGGAGCCCGTCCAAGAAGAGAAATTATACCCTCTTTAAACAGAACGCACACAACTATAGCTCTTATGACAATTATCTTGCATGGCATGGTTGTGCACACTGTTCCCTGGCAACCGTTCTGGGTGCTTATAATCAAGATTATGAAGGAATCAAGCCCAACGAGATCATCAGTGGAATCGAGAAAAAATATGCCGACCCTAAGGCCTGGTCCAGAGAACATGAGCAACATTCCCTGAGATACCAGATGCCCCTCTCCCTCCACGGGATATCTTCCCTGTTGGAAAAGGGAAAGGTGTCCAATGAGTACGTTCCTTTCTTCAGCTATGATGAGGCAAGGGCTGACATCATCAATCATCTGAAAACGGGGAATCCTGTAATCATAGAAGTTCGTCAAAAGAGTTCCAAAACCGGAAAATCCAGTCGGAGATGGACGAATTCTTATCATACTATGATCTTCCTGGGGATATTCACTGACGGGAAGGTCCTCCTGTGTGATTCGGTGAACCGTTCCTGGTATGACGGTGGTCAAAGATATAAAATCGTGACCATCGATGATGTCATGGAGTATATGTTCACTTCCAAAAGAACCACCACCAGTTATTATTATGACGGTGCATCCTCCGACGGAGGATATATCAAGATATTTGATGAATAAAAATGAGAGTGGCCGTTTTATTTTAATTATTTATATTTTCAATTTGCCAGTCTATGGGTGGAATCTGGTTAAATTCCAGGAAATCATTGGCCTGGCTGAAATGCCGGCATCCGAAAAATCCCCGGTAGGCAGACAAGGGACTGGGGTGGGGGGCTTCCAGAATAAGATGCCTGGGGTTGTCCAACATGGATTTTTTACTTTGAGCCGGTTTTCCCCACAGCAGATAAACGATGGGGCGATCCTGCCGGTTGAGGACACGGATGGCAGCATCCGTGAATTCTTCCCAGCCGATTCCCCGATGGGAATTGGCCTGATGAGCCCTCACTGTCAGGACTGTGTTCAGTAGCAGCACCCCTTGTTTTGCCCATTTGACCAGGTAACCGTTATCCGGGATATAACATCCCAGGTCATCATGAAGTTCCTGATAGATATTTACAAGGGAAGGGGGTATCTCCACCTCCGGTTTGACGGAAAAGCAAAGCCCGTGGGCCTGTCCTGTGTTATGGTAAGGGTCCTGTCCCAGAATCACTACCTTAACCTCCTTCAGAGGTGTCAGATGAAAGGCGTTAAAGATATCATCTGCCGGAGGAAATATCTCACGGTCCCGATATTCTTTCCAGATAGTCTTATACAGTTCTCTATAGTAGGGCTTACTGTACTCTTCTTTCAGGGCTTCTGCCCAGTCATTACTGATTGCTCCCATTTGCTTTCTCCTGATCTCCTGGAATGTATATACATGATACAAAAAAGACTGCTATAATACAGGCTTTAACCTATATTATAACAGTCCTGTTTCCTGCTACTTTTATACACGTGGAAGATTCTTCTCGCTCTCTCCCGGGCCGTAGCCCATCTCATCGTAGATCGCTTTTGCTTCTTCCCATGTCATCTTCCTTACCGGAGTATCCAGATAATCCAAGATATCCTGAATACCCTCCCCTGTGTAAGAACTGGTATAGAAAATCGTCTTACATCCTGCCAGGCGCAGCCAATGTGCGGCGAGCTCCGGTTCTGCGGCCCAATGGTCTATCTTTGTGACGATTCCTATGATATCTCTGTTGCTGACGGGAACCAGATGAGGGGGGTATAGGGAATAGGGTTCGATGGCACTGCAAAGCAGACCAATCACATCCGCGTCGGCACCATGGATAGCAAGGGCTCTGGAAAGTTCCTTGGTCTCAGCGTACTCTCCCGGGGTGTCGATCACGACGTCCTCATGGCTGATATATTGAGTCTTATGGTAGGTGATATTCTCACCTCTCATCGCCTGCATGATCGTAGTCTTG
>CADBOX010000388.1 GCA_902796415.1 uncultured Lachnospiraceae bacterium | reverse complement strand
GGGAAATCCATCCTTAAAATATCTGTCTTCCATGAGGCCGGTCTCATCCACAATCTCTTCTTTTCTTAACTCATACACAGTTTCTATGACCCCGGAACCACAGATTCCGACCGGTTTCCTGTCACCGATGGAAGAAATGTATAACTCACCATCCTTGATCTCGACCCTGTCGATGGCACCCGGAGTACCCGCCATGCCATGACTGATATTTCCTCCCTCAAAGGCTGGTCCGGCAGCGGTAGAGCTGACCAGGATACCCTGTCGGCTCCCTATAGCCATCTCCCCGTTGGTTCCCAGATCGATAAGAATCGATATCTTGTCATCCCGGTCCATCCCGCAAGACACGATGCCACTTGCGATATCTGCACCCACATAGGTACTGATACCCGGAAGAATAGTCAGATTTTTATAAAGATGCAAAGAGATGTCTGCCGGCCGGAAAGGATAGACACCCAGAGTATCACAGGGCAACCCTTGGAGAAGATGTTCCATGGTGGTGTTTCCGGAGAGGATCACCGGAATCTTCAGTTCTGTCACGGTATCACCCAGATCCAGACCCGCACACAGGCGGTTCAGATCGTCAAAAACCAATTTCTGCAGAGTCTTTCCTTCCCCACGGTTTGCCGCTTCTATTCTGGAGATGACATCCGCTCCATAGATCCACTGACTGTTCATGGTAGTAAGAGTTTTTATCGTTTTACCTGCTTCCGTATCAACCAGGCTGGCAGCGATAGTGGTGGTTCCAAGGTCTATGGCCAGGGCACAGGAAGAAAGGTCTCCCGGGATCATAATATCACCCTTCCTGCTTACCGGTTCCTGTACCTTATCTTTCTCATAATCATTTATCTCAAGAATTGTTTCCCCTTCCACTTTAGTCAGGCAGGCTAATCGGTATCCTTCTTGAATCTCATGACCTGTTAATGCCTCTCTGTCTCCCTCCCGGGGTTCCGGGGCATCCCGGAGAAACCGTACCTTGCATTTTCCACAGTTTCCCTTTCCTCCGCAATCAGCCGGGAGGAAATACCCGGCTCTTCTGAGATGGTAAAGCAGGGACTTTTCTTTATCCTGGATTGTAATATTGATTCTCTTTCCCAATGTTCTCCCTGCCTTTCAGTGATAATCAGTCTCTGGGTATACTGTGCCAACAAATCTACATGCCAAATTCCTGGCAGAGGGATTCAAATCTCTTTCTCTCTTTCTCCTTAATTTCTTTTGACAGGTCATTCATACAATGATGGATCACGTCCGCATCCTTCAGAACCTCATCCATAGGACTGTCTGCCGAGAGCTTGTCATCATGATGATATATCATGGAACAGATCTGTTCGGTTTCCACCTCATCGGTAAGTTTTAGTTCTCCCAGAATCTTTCTGGCCAGTTCCGCGCCTTTGTGGGCATGATCATCGTAGGAGCCTGATTTATAGGCATGTAAGTCATGGAGCATGGCAGCCATGGATGCCAGTTCCGGATCAAATCCCCGTTTTTTTGCAATCATGGTTGCCGCGAGGGAAACTCCGTAAAGATGAGCGATAGCTCCGGTTCGTTTTTTCTTGTCATCCATCTTATTAATCTCTTTATCTACATATTTCCTGAGTTCTTTCAGTCTGCTCATATGCTTCATCTCCTTGTTTTTCGTTTCTCTTCTCTTTGTACACTGATATGATTATACCGTAACCCAGACTAATTTACCATTCTTCTCCGGGATATTTCATCCCCCAGTTCTTGCGTAATCCGGTCATGATATCCATGACATCCTTTGAATAATCCAGTTTCATAATCTCCGGATTTCCGGTCTTCACCGCTTGTTCCATATCTGTCATCTCATAATACAGGGCCTTGCCGGTCTCACCATAATCCAGAAGAGTCTCTTTTCCTGTCTTGGCATCAACGATGGTTGCCTTACAGGCCCTCGGATACTCCATAATCTCAATGTAACCTTTCTCGAGGCTGATCATTGCTCTTTTGGGCTGTTTGGAATGCATGGAGAGGGCTACAGTAGCCATCTGACCAAAACTGTTTTTCAACAGTACAGTTGCCTGTTCATCGGACCCGGTGGGAGACGGTTTCCATTGGCTGAGAATCTCCTCCGGTTTTTCTTCCATAAAGCTGCGGACGATGGATAAGGCATAAACACCGATATCCAGCATAGCCCCGCCTGCAAGATCCATATTAAAAAACCGGTTACTCATATCATATTCCTTAAAACTCCCGAAATTCAAAGTGATAATCTGAACTTTCCCCAGACTCCCACTCTCCACGATATCCCACAGTTTCCTGTAAAGAGGCATGTGCCAGATGGTCATGGCTTCCGCCAGGATCAGTTTTTTCTCCTGAGCCAGTGCTATCATCTCATCCAGTTCTGCGCTGTTCAGGGTGATTGATTTTTCCACCAGCAAATGTTTCCCATGGGCAAGTGCTTTCTTCATAAAGGGGTAATGGGTGTTGTGGGGGCTGGTAATATAGATGATATCTACCTGATCATCATAAAACATATCCTCAATTCTGTCATAGACCTTCTGAACACCATGCCGCCCGGCAAAAGCTACTGCTTTCTCATGGGTACGGTTTCCTATGGCATAAAGAGGCCTTCCCATACTTTGAAGAGCATCCGCCATTTCATTTGCAATTACTCCTGCTCCGAGAACCGCCCAGTTTAAAGGCATATCATTCTTTGTCATATCTTTATTTCCTTTCAGCTGCATCAGGAACATGTCACTGTTCCGGGCCTGATTTTGTATGCCGCATCATCGGTAAAACCGAAGTAGGAGTGCCACACCGGTGACACTCCCTTCACATTGACATCTATAGATATTTCAATATCGAAACGTTTTCTTCTATGCTCTTTCCGCATAGAATGCATCGATGGCATCCTTCATCGGAAGAGACGGCTGAGCACCCAGGCTCTGTACGGAGATAGCTGCTGCAGCACTGGCATATCTTGC
>CADBOX010000387.1 GCA_902796415.1 uncultured Lachnospiraceae bacterium | reverse complement strand
TCCGGGGAAGTCTCAAGACGAACCAATACAACCTTTTCTCCTCTTTCATTCCACTCTACGGCATCGTCTGCTGTAAATACAACTTTACCGCAGGCAGCTCCCGGGGAAGCTCCCAGAGCTTTTCCGATCGGTGTGGCAGCCTTCAATGCAGCTGCATCAAACTGTGGATGAAGAAGGGTATCCAGGTTACGAGGATCGATCATGGCAACAGCCTCTTCCTCTGTTCTCATACCTTCGTCCACCAGGTCACAGGCAATCTGGAGAGCAGCCTGAGCGGTTCTCTTACCGTTACGTGTCTGCAGCATGTAAAGCTTACCATGCTCTACGGTAAACTCCATATCCTGCATATCTCGGTAGTGGTTCTCAAGAGTGGAGCAAACATTAGTAAACTGAGCAAATGCCTCAGGGAATTTCTCTTCCATCTCGGTGATGTGCATCGGAGTACGAACACCGGCAACCACGTCCTCACCCTGTGCATTGGTCAGGAACTCACCGAATAAACCTTTTTCTCCTGTAGCCGGATCACGGGTAAATGCAACACCGGTACCACAGTCATCACCCATGTTACCAAAAGCCATGGACTGTACGTTAACAGCAGTACCCCAGCTGTACGGGATATCATTGTCACGGCGGTATACGTTAGCACGAGGGTTGTCCCAGGAACGGAATACAGCCTTGATGGCTCCCATCAGCTGCTCCTTGGGATCATCCGGGAAGTCCGCGCCGATCTTATCTTTATATTCAGCCTTGAACTGGTTGGCCAGTTCCTTCAGGTCGTCTGCAGTAAGGTCAACGTCCTGCTGAACACCTCTGGCTTCCTTCATCTCATCAATCAGTACTTCGAAGTATTTCTTTCCGACTTCCATAACAACATCAGAATACATCTGGATGAAACGACGATAGCAGTCCCATGCCCAACGTGGGTTGCCTGACTGCTCAGCGATGGTGTTAACAACTTCTTCATTTAAGCCAAGGTTAAGAATGGTATCCATCATACCGGGCATGGATGCACGGGCACCGGAACGAACAGAAACCAGAAGAGGATTCTCTTTGTCACCAAATTTCTTTCCTGTGATCTCTTCCATCTTAACGATGTGCTCGTTGATCTGACCCTGAATCTCATCATTGATCTCACGGCCATCCTCATAATACTGTGTACATGCTTCTGTTGTGATCGTGAATCCCTGCGGTACAGGAAGTCCGATGTTTGTCATCTCTGCCAGGTTAGCGCCTTTGCCGCCGAGAAGGTTTCTCATGCTTGCATCGCCTTCAGTGAACAGGTATACCCATTTGTTCGCCATTTTTTTATTCCTCCTTAATAAAAATCTTTGTTAAACTGTAAACATACACAGAATAACTATAGCATAGTTATCCATAAAAAACCATAGAAATACTAAGACAATGTTAAATTTTTTTCATCATAATACATCCTGTTCTCGAACAGGATCTCCATCTTACCGTCTTTCACTTCGAAGATGATTGCTTCACAGTTTTTCCCGAAGCTGCTCTGCCATAACATGCTCATTGGTCTGCCTGTTATGTGAATGATGAAGGCATGCATCCAGGTGGTATGTCCCACCACCAGAACGTTCTCTTTCTCCCCTTCCAGAGGAATGATCCTATCCCGGAAGAATTCCTCTGCCCGCTCAATCACCCTCTGATAACTCTCAGCCCCTTTGATGGGTTTGTATCTGTGAGGCTCTTTAAAAAAACGATAATAGCGGACGTATCTGGGATCTTCCAATATCTTTCCAAAGCATCTCCCGTTATCCTTGCCAAAGTCAATCTCCTTCAGCCTGTCATCAAAATCAATCTCCAGATCCCGGTCTCCCCGGATGATCTCTGCCGTCATCCTGGCCCTGGACAGCGGGCTGGAAATGATATAGTCGAAAGGGATATCTTTCATTCCCTGCCCGGCCAGCCTGGCCTGCTCCAGTCCTCTGGGGGTCAGTTTTGTATCATGCTGCCCTTGCAGTTTTTTACGCTTATTCCAGGTTGTCTCTCCGTGTCTCACAAAATATACCAGCATCTTGGTCACCTCATCACTATATGTTGTACCAGGTTCACCTTCGGTTGTCTCTGCCATCAGTCATCCTGATCCATCCTATGGTTTTGATGGAATTATATCACGAAGTTATTTTTTTGTTGACAATTATTTTCTGCCATGTTAGGTTAATAAATGATAAATGCATTGACGAGGAATAGTAGGACATCGTGAAATGTGCAGAGAGCTGCCGGAAGGTGCGAGGCAGCCATAGATCCTGTCTGAACTCGCCTCTGAGCAGCGTGCTGAACCGCTTTCATGCAGTAGGCATAGCCGGAGCCTGACCGTTACAGCAGGAGGATATAAGATGTCGTACATCCGTATCTGTGTTGAGTGCATACGAATCCGTATGAATAAGAGTGGTAACGCGTGAGTCATCTCCGTCTCTTTGTAGAGAAGGAGATTTTTTTATTGTATAAGTCCAGTGTGCGGGACTTATATCCGTTCTCAATACAGAAATCTAGAAACAGAGAGAGGAGTAAACTATCCATGAAAAACGCAACCAAGTACAAACCATTATATTTTTCGGTTTCCGACAATTACTGCAAATGGGTTCAGAAAGATCACATTGAGAAGGCCCCCATCTGGTGTTCCGTGGATCTTCGTGACGGCAATCAGGCCCTGATCGTTCCCATGAGTCTGGAAGAAAAACTGGAATTCTTCAAGATGCTGGTAAAAGTCGGATTCAAAGAAATTGAAATTGGTTTTCCGGCTGCTTCCGAGACAGAGTACGAATTCTGCCGGACTCTGATCGAACAAGACCTGATCCCGGATGATGTCACCATTCAGGTGCTGACCCAGGCCAGGGAGCATATCATCAAGAAGACATTCGAAGCCATCCGTGGGTGCAAACAGGCTATCGTGCACCTTTACAACTCTACCTCCGTGGCTCAGAGAGAACAGGTATTTAAGAAAGACAAAGATGAGATCATCAAGATTGCCGTGGAGGGTGCTGAATTATTGCAGAGACTGACCAAGGAAGACGGCGGAAACTACCGTTTCGAGTACTCCCCGGAGAGTTTTACCGGAACAGAGCCAGCCTTTGCCCTGGAGATCTGCAACGCTGTTCTGGATGTCTGGAAACCTACACCGGAATGGACCACCATCATCAACCTTCCGGTTACCGTGGAATTATCCATGCCCCATATCTACGCCAGCCAGATTGAATACATGAATGAGAAAATGAAATATCGTGACGGAGTTGTCCTCTCCCTCCACCCGCACAATGACCGTGGTACCGGTGTGGCCGATACTGAGCTCGCCCTGCTGGCTGGAGCCGACCGCGTGGAAGGAACCTTGTTCGGTAATGGAGAACGTACCGGCAACGTGGATATCGTAACTCTGGCGTTAAATATGTACACTCACGGTGTGGATCCGGGTCTTGATTTCTCCGACATTCAGTCTCTGGTAGAAGTCTATGAACGTGTCACCAGAATGCAGGTTTATGAGAGATCACCCTATGCCGGCAAGCTGGTTTTCGCCGCTTTCTCCGGTTCCCATCAGGATGCCATCGCCAAGGGCATGGCCTGGAGGGCAACCCACAGTGATCCCCAGTGGACTGTGCCTTATCTTCCCATCGACCCCAAGGATCTGGGACGTGAATACGAAGCAGATGTCATCCGCATTAACAGCCAGTCCGGCAAAGGCGGTATCGGTTATCTTCTGGAACAATCCTATGGTATCCGTATCCCTCCGCAGATGAGAGAAGATGTAGGATACACGGTAAAAGACGTATCCGATCACCTGCATAAAGAATTACCGGCAGATGAAGTCTACGGTGTATTTAAAGATACCTATGTCAATGTATCCGACCCGGTGGAATTCCTGGAAGTACATTTCAAACAGGAAAGAGGAATCTCCACAGAACTCATCCTCAATATCAATGGGGAGCATAAGATTCTCCGTGGAAAAGGAAACGGTCGTCTGGATGCAGTTAGTAATGCTCTGAAAGAGTCCATGGGGGTCGATTATACTATCGCCACTTACGAAGAACATGCCCTTCAGAAAGGTTCCAACTCCCAGGCCTGTGCATATGTGGCCATCGCCGGGGACGATGATGAGCTTTATTGGGGTGTTGGCATCAACGATGATATCATTAACGCCTCCGTACTGGCTCTGATCAGTGCCGTGAACCGATATAATCATTAAGAAAAAAAGAGCGTCGAACCCGCAGGTTTGGCGCTCTTTCCACATATCTTCTTATTCTTGTATTTATCATTCCATGATACTTAAAAATCCACACAAACCTCCTCTTTTCCCTCCCGTCGCCCGGTGGGACCAGAGAAGATCATTGTTACACCTGGTGCACAAACCTGACACAGCGATATGTTCCGGCAGGATACCACAGTCCTTGAGAACATGAGCATTTGCTTTCCACAGGTTCAGCTGATATTTTCCGTCAGCTTTTTCTGTCAATATGTCGGCTGCCTGTGGCTTTGAAAAGGCTTGTTGAAAAGCATCCGCCACATCCTGACTTACCTCATAGCAATCCACGCAGATAGAAGGTCCTATGACACAGATCAGGTCTTCCGGTCTGCTGCCATAGTTCTCTCTCATCATCTCCATCGTAACCTTCCCGATTTTTGTTACCGTGCCTCGCCATCCGGCATGGGACAGTCCCACTGCTCTGTGAACCGGATCCGCAAAAAAGAGCGGTACACAATCTGCAAAAGATCCGACCAGAATCAGTCCCGGCCGGTCCGTGATCATGCCATCCACATCCTGGTAATCCCTTGGCCGTACCACTCCTTTGCCCTTGTCTTCTTCTGTCATGATCCGTACATTCGCCGTGTGGGTCTGGGCGGAATAGACCATATCTTCCATCCGAACTCCCATGGAATCAGCAATCCGGCGAAAATTCTCCTTCACATCTTCCGGATCATCTCCCTGATTATAGTTCAGGTTCATGGACTCGTAGATTCCTGTGCTGACTCCCCCTTTTCTGGTAGAAAAAGCCGCCAGAAAAGGACCTGTCTGCCCAATCCCCGGAAAACTAAGATATGGTACGGTATCTTCATGATGTATCAACACCTCTTGGGTAATCTGTCTCATATATCCTCCCTCAGATCTCGTGGTCGAAATTTCTTTCCAGAAATGTCCGGACACTCCGCTGCATCTCCCGGGAGAAGTCCGAATTATACTTTCTCTTACAGAACCGCTGCATATACCCATCGAAATCGTCCCCTGTCTTGTCAGAGAAGATGTCTCTGATATCTTCCTCTGTCAAATGAGGATAGGAATTCTCATAGACGATAGAAGAAAGGGGGACTCTCTCCGGTTTTTTCCTTTCCAGCTGCTGCCTGTCAGGATATCCGAAGACCAGCATCACTGCCGGGAAGATATGGTCCGGAAGTCCGAGTATCTCCTTCTGAACCTCATAATTCTCCATAATATCCCCAATGTAGCAGGACCCTATCCCCAGACTGTGAGCTGCCACTACAGCATTCTGTGCCGCGATGGTTGCATCCTCCACAGCCAGAAGCAGATCTCCCACATCCGGTTTTCTTGGTTCGGCACCGGCACAGATATAGGCCCGGTACCATTTCAGGTAATCAGCACAAAAAATCAGAACCATCCTGGCCTCTGCGATAAACGGCTGGTGATCACAGGATTCAGCCAAAAGCTCTTTTTTCCTCTGGTCTGTCACATGAATAATGGTATACAGCTGCTGGTTTCCTGCAGTAGGGGCCATGGTTGCAGATTTCAGGATCAGATTTCTGTCTTCCTCTGAGATCTCCCTGTCAGTAAAGACCCTGACAGACTTCCGTTCATAGAGTTCACGAATCGTTTGGTTCATCCTATCTGTCCTCCGTCTTTCGAATGATTTTCGTGGATATTATATCATAGTATTTCAGAAACCAATAATCAAAATTTTTACTGTATATAAGTAAACAGAGCCGGATAAAAAAGAAGCGCCACACCAGGCAAAACACTGCTCAGTGTGGCGCTTATCTTCAGATATGTTTTAATCAGAATCCTTTTAAGGCTTCTTATTGATCGTATCAGTAGGTAATGGCTGTGCCCACCAGCTGTCCGTCCACATAATCGATACTGATGGTATCTCCAGGCTGGACCTGATCTTCCAGAATCAGTTTGGCTGCCAGAGTCTCCACATGCTTTGTGAGAAAACGTTTCAGAGGTCTGGCTCCATAGGTGGGTTCATATCCATTTTCTACGATATATTGTTTGGCTGCGTCTGTCAGAGAGATGCTGATCTCGCGGTCTTTTAATCTCCGGTTGACATCCTCAAGCATCAGGTCGATGATATCGGTGATATTATCTTTGGTCAATGGCTTAAAGAGGATGGTCTCGTCCAGACGGTTCAGGAACTCAGGACGGAAATGCCTTCTCAGGTCTCCCATAACCAAGGCCTGGGCTTCCGGAGAGATATTACCCTCCTGGTCAATCCCCTCCAGCAGATACTGTGATCCTATATTGGAGGTCATGATTAGGATAGTATTTTTGAAATCCACGGTTCTTCCCTGAGAATCAGTGATCCGTCCATCGTCCAGCACCTGCAGAAGGATGTTGAAAACATCCGCATGGGCCTTCTCAATCTCATCAAAAAGGACCACACAGTAAGGTTTTCTCCGGACTGCTTCCGTCAGCTGCCCGCCTTCCTCATAACCCACATATCCGGGAGGAGCTCCGATCAGACGGGAGACGGAGAACTTCTCCATATATTCACTCATATCGATACGAACCATGTTGGATTCATCATCGAAGAGTCCTTCTGCCAGAGCTTTTGCCAACTCGGTTTTACCTACACCGGTCGGGCCCAGGAAGAGGAAGGAACCGATGGGTTTATCCGGATCTTTGATGCCGGCTTTCGAACGAATGATGGCTTCTGTCACTTTCTGAACACCTTCATCCTGACCTACTACTCTCTTGTGAAGTTCCTTGTCAAGATTCAAAGTCTTATTCCTCTCTGACTCCGTCAGTTTAGTCACAGGAATGCCGGTCCAACGACTGATGATCTTGGAGATCTCCTCCTCGGTGACGGATTCATGAACCAGGGAATTGCCATCCTTCCTGGCCATTTCTTCCGCTTTTTCCAACTCTTTCTGAAGTTCCGGCAACTTTCCGTACTGCAGTTCCGCTGCCTTGTTCAGATCATAATTTCTCTGGGCGATCTGGATCTCATTGTTGATGGCTTCGATGTCTTCTTTCAGTTTGGAGACCCTCTCCACCGCAGACTTTTCCTGATCCCAGGTGGCTTTCTGAGACTGGAAGTTTTCCTTCAGATCTGCCAGTTCTTTCTGAAGATGTTCCAGTCTTTCCTGGCTGAGATGGTCTGTCTCTTTCTTCAATGCGGCTTCCTCGATCTCCATCTGCATGATCTTACGTTGAACCTCATCCAACTCTGTGGGGAGGGAATCCAGCTCCGTTTTGATCATGGCGCAGGCTTCATCTACCAGGTCGATGGCCTTATCGGGAAGAAAACGGTCGGTGATATAACGATTGGACAGGATAGCTGCGCTCACCAGAGCTCCGTCCGTGATCTTAACTCCGTGATAAACCTCATAGCGGTCCTTCAATCCACGCAGGATGGAAATGGTATCCTCGACTGTAGGTTCATTAACCATAACCGGCTGGAAACGTCTCTCCAGAGCTTTATCCTTCTCTACATATTTGCTGTATTCATTGAGGGTTGTGGCACCGATACAGTGAAGTTCTCCCCGGGCAAGCATAGGTTTTAAGAGGTTGCCTGCATCCATGGATCCTTCGGTTTTGCCGGCGCCTACGATGGTGTGGAGCTCATCGATAAAAAGGATGATCTGCCCTTCACTGGCCTTGATCTCCTCCAATACGGCTTTCAGCCTCTCTTCGAATTCTCCACGGTACTTGGCTCCTGCCACCAGGGATCCCATATCCAGCGCAAATACTCTCTTATCTTTCAGGGAGTTTGGTACATCCCCTTTTACGATACGCTGTGCCAGGCCTTCTACTACCGCTGTCTTACCTACACCTGGCTCTCCGATAAGCACCGGGTTGTTCTTGGTCTTTCTGGAAAGGATCCGTACCACATTACGGATCTCACTGTCTCTCCCGATCACAGGATCCAGCTTCTGCTGTCTGGCTCTTGCCACCAGGTCATAACCATATTTCTCAAGGGTTTCATAAGTTGCTTCCGGATTGTCACTGACAACTTTCTGGTTTCCTCTGACCGTGGACAGAGCCTGGAGGAAGCGTTCCCGGTTGATCCCATAAGCCTGGAATAAACTTTTGATTTCTTTGTTGGGGTACTTCAACAATGCAAGGAAAAGATGCTCCACAGATACATACTCATCCCCCATTGCCTTGGATTCATCTTCTGCGCTGACCAGGACCTGATTCAGACTCTTGCTGATATAGGTCTGTCCCCCGCTGACCTTAGGTTTCTTCTCAATCAGCTGTTGCACCTGTGATAAGAAAGATTCTTTGTTAATCTCCATTTTCTCGATGAGTTTCAGGATCAGGCTGTCGCTGACTGTCAGAAGGCTGTAGAGAAAATGCTCCTGGTCAATCTCCGGATTCCCATACTGATAAGCAAGCTTTTCGCAGTCCTGGACTGCTTCGATCGATTTCTGTGTAAATTTATTAATATTCATAACGACACCTCCTGGTTCGTAATAATCCATTTTGTTATATGTTGACTATAACACTAATTACTATATATCATACTTTATTAGCCAAGTCAAGTGTCGAGTGCTAATTCTTTTTTCTTTCTGATCATTTTCTGATACTTACCCATATCTTACCTGAAATAAGCGAAAAAAATAGCAGGATGAAACATCATTTTCCATTCTGTTGAAATTTACATTCCTTCCTAACCATGGTATTCTATTATAAAATATACTATTATATAATATTTTCGTAGAGAAAGAGGAAATGACATGGTAAAAAGAGTGGATTCGCATGTTACCATGCAGAAGGTCATACCACAAGCGGACAAGAAATACAGGGAGCTTTGGGAGATCCCGGATGACCACCAAAGTGTTGGCCTGATCGCCTGTGACGTGGAGGATGTGATGGATTTTGCCCTGGATGATGCATCTAAGAAAGCCCGGATCCAGGTTCTTCATGTGGAGACAGTGTACGGTGGTGTGGAGTACGCATGGAGCCGCTACGGAGGGGAAATCACTGCCGTTATCTCCGGACCCAAGGTGGAAGACGTGAGAAGTGGTTTGCATTATATTAAAGAATATATTGAACGTAAATGTGGTTTGTATGTGATAGATGATGATGAATCCATGGCATATTATGTGGACTATATGCCAAAGATCGGCAGGTATAATCAGCAGAAGCTGGGACTTCCATCCGATACATCACTGGCTTACCTGGTTGCTACGCCAGTGGAGGCAACTTATGCACTGGACCGGGCACTGAAATCGAGCGATACCAGGATCATCGAATTTTTCGAAACACCTACCCGGGTCAATACCGGTGGAGCTCTGCTCTATGGGACAGAAGCAGCATGCAAATCTGCGGTGGCCGCTTTTGCCAAAGCGGTGGAATACTGTTTCGCACATCCCATGGATCTGGATTCTTAAAGAACGGAGGAAATCAGTTATGAAGATCATACCTATAGAGGCCCATGATTTATCTCAGAAGCTCATCGCGAATGTTAACCCTGAACTTGCCAGGATGTACAATGTACCGGAAGACCATCACAGTATCGGGCTCTTTGCTACGGATAACGATGATGTTGCCTACCTTGCGGTGGACGATGCCACCAAGAAAGCCAATATCAAAGTTCTGCATGCGGAGACCTTCTACGGTGGACAGACCTGTTCCTGGAGCAAATATGGCGGCAGTGTCGTGGTGGTTTTCTCCGGACCCAAGGTTCAGGATGTTCGAAGCGGACTGGCCTATGTGAATGATTATGTGAAGAATCAATCCGGTCTATTCAATCTTGACGGGGATGACGGAACTGCTTTCTATGCAGACTGTATCCCGAGAGTCGGCAAGTATTATCAGGAGAAATTCAACATACCGGAAGGTATGTCATACTGTTATCTGGTTGGGGGTCCCATCGAGACCAATTTTGCCCTGGATAAAGCTTTAAAATCCAGTGACACCAAGATTGCACATTACTGGTATCCGCCCAGCCACGCCAACTCCAGCGGAGCCATTCTGTACGGGACAGAATCCGCCTGCCGCTCGGCGGTGAATGCCTTT
>CADBOX010000386.1 GCA_902796415.1 uncultured Lachnospiraceae bacterium | reverse complement strand
GGTTTATGTCATAGATGTTGGCCGGCGCAGTGGAACCGAGACTACAGTAGAAAGCTGCCATAGATATGGAAGGACAGTGAGATACCAAATGGTGTCTGCCACCATTTAGACAGGACATTGGACATTGGACATTGGTGCCTGTCACTATTAAGAAAATATTGCTAATATTACAAATATTTTATAATCAGAATTATCATACAGAAATTCCCTTGACGAAATTATATTTTTGGCTTATAATCCATATAATTGGATTAATTCAAGTAGAAGTAGTTTAAGGATGGAGACATCAAATGACAATAAGTGATAGGATTTTTGAAAGACTGGACCAGATAGCTATGACACAGAAGGAATTTGCCAGGCGTGCCGGGGTAAAGCAAAGCACGATCAGCGAGTGGAAGAAGAATAAGACGAATCCATCGTCAGATAAGATTTTGGGGATCTGCAGGGCATTGGATGTTTCACCGGAATGGCTCTTGTCCGGAGTGGATCCTGCTGCTAGCAGGGGTAAGAACCAGGAGTATTATGTGATCCATGTCCAGACGGATACAGGGATGATGATAGAGAAGGTCAACAGGCTTGGTAAAGGTCAGAGGGACAGATTGCTGGGATACCTGGAAGCCCTTTCATCGGAGGACAGAGGGTAGAGTCTGGCGCATATCAGATAACAGCAGGAGGATGTAGCATTGTCAAGGCCAAGGCGGGAGTGGTATCCGGGCGCTACTTATCACGTGATGAGCCGCGGTAACAGAAGACTGATATTATATAAAGATCATGATGATTATCTCTCCTTTCTGGCGGGTATTGTAAAAACAAAAGAGAAGTATTCCTTTAAAATACATTCCCTTTGTCTTATGACCAATCATTTCCATATGATCATTGAGACGGAGGATGACGAGCTGTGGAAGATCATGCAGAGGATGCTCCATCCATATTCGATGAATTTTAACAGAAAGCATCATTATACGGGGCATCTTTTCGAACACCGTTATACCGCATGTCTGATAAGAGACGAGCGTTATTTGATGGAGGTCAGCAGGTACATTCATCTGAATCCGGTAAAGGCACGGATGGTGCGTGAGCCACTGGATTATGAATACAGCAGTTACAGAGTATTTGTGGAAGACTCCGGAGCGGATGGTCGAATCGGGGATCGGAAGAATAAAGTTTCAGGGATAATAGCAGATCTGGTGTCCCCTGACAGAATTCTTTCCGCTTTCCGTCATAATGAACGCGAGCAGTACCGGATGTTCGTGGAGGGAAAGATATCCCATGCAGAACAGGAGATGCTGATCCGGAAAGATATGAAGGAAGATGATATGTGGCTTCCCTGGTAAATATTTTTTTACAACAGGAATTCATATAATTGAATAATTATAATAAAATGGAGGAAATTGATATTGGCTATCACAGTAAAGAGTATGGCAACTTCCGGTGTAGAAGGTTTCATGGTAGAGATCGAAGCGACAGTGATCAGAGGTCAGCAGCAGATGATGTCGATCATCGGTCTGCCGGACCAGGCAATTAAGGAAGCGGGGGAGAGAATCCAGGCATCGATTGAATCCTGTGGATATGATATTCCAAAGGATAAGGTAATCATAAGTCTTGCTCCTGGAAATAAGAAGAAGAGAGGATCTCATTTTGATCTGGGAATGATCATAGCCCTTTTGTACCAGACGGATCAGATCTCCCCTAAAAATCTTTCGGAATATGCCTTTATCGGAGAACTGTCACTAGACGGAAGGATTCGTCCTTCCAGCGGTGTGCTTTCCATGGTCACAGAAGCAAGGAAATGCGGAGTGAAATCTGTGATTGTTCCCTATGAGAACAGGCAGGAAGCAGCTTCAGTTTCAGGGATAAAGGTATGCCCTGTCAGCACTTTACAGGATACCGTCCAGTTTTTGGAAGGAAAGATCGATCCTGACAGGTTGTGGAGAAATGATTTTGGAAAAGAGAGATCGTTATCTGTTAAGGCGAGTGCGATGGGGACGATAACAAAGGGGAAGATACCAGGTGAGATGGAACCCAGTGTGTTGGATTATTCAGATGTAAAGGGGCAGGATGATCTGATTGAAGCGATTGTCCTTGGGGCTGCCGGAGGACATAACATACTCATGCTGGGCGAACCCGGCTGCGGAAAAACGATGATAGCACAACGCATACCCACGATATTACCCCGTATGACGGAGAAGGAATCCCTGGAGGTAACGAAGATCCACAGTATAGCCGGCTTGCTTGAGGCGGGAAGAGGTCTGCTTACGGAGAGGCCTTTCCGGGCTCCCCATCACAACGTATCGCTCAATGCCCTTATCGGTGGTGGGAGTTATGCTCAGCCGGGTGAAGTATCCTTAGCTCATAACGGAGTCCTTTTCCTTGATGAACTGGCAGAATTTTCGCGAAGTTCTCTAAATGCCCTAAGGCAGCCGATGGAAGATAAAAAGGTAACCATATCCAGAGTGAACGGGACCAATTCATACCCGGCCAATTTTATGCTTGTGGCAGCTATGAATCCCTGTCCCTGTGGCTACTATCCTTTAAAGAGATGCCGCTGTTCAGATTATGAGATTATACATTACCGGGGAAAACTGTCAGGACCGATCCAGGAGCGTATTGATATTCAGAAGAGTGTAGCACATGTGGATTTTTTTGAGCTTGATGGAAAGGAGTGTTCTCATACATCGAAGGAACTTCGGGACCGGGTAGAAAGAGCCAGAGCCATACAGCAGGAACGTTTCAGGAATGATGATAATATCAGCTGCAATGCCCAGATGACGACAACTATGATACAGAAGTACTGTAAGCTGGATGAAGAAAGTATGCAGATACTGAAGAAAGCAAGTGAAGAGTACGGATATAGTGCCAGAGTGATCCATAAACTGTTGCGGCTTGCCAGAACGTCGGCTGATCTGGATGAGGCAGAAGATATTAGACGTGAGGATATCATCAGGGTTCTGTCCTGCCGGGATCTTGATGTTTCAAGCAGTAAGATGTATGCGATAAAGTGATATTGTATGGATGGGAATAAAGAAATACATAGATATGTGATCCTTTCAATTATACCCGGGTTTGGTGTGGTCAGCAGAAACCGCCTGATAAATATGTGTGGTAATATAGAGGATTGTTTTGAGAGAACAGTGGGAGAGCTGGTACATATGGATCAGAAGGATGAAAAGAGATCAAGGATTGGAGAAAAGAAACTGACGATTTTTTCAGAACTAAGGAACTCACAGCATATCATCGACAACGCACTCAGGATAGTGGAAGCATGCCAGGATAGAGGGATTTCAATCGTCACATTTGGTGACCATTTATATCCACAGCGTTTTAGAAATCTTTCTGATATGCCGGTTGTTTTATATGTAAGAGGAGAGCTAAAGATCAATCAGTTCCAACACAGTGTGGGTATCATCGGGGCCAGGAGATGCAGTAGAGAAGGGAAAAAGAGTACCATAATGAGGACAGAAATCGAAGTTCAAAAAGGTTCTGCAATCGTCAGTGGAATGGCAAAAGGGGT
>CADBOX010000385.1 GCA_902796415.1 uncultured Lachnospiraceae bacterium | reverse complement strand
TCCACGACCGGCAGATTTATGAGGGTGAGTATTATGTTACAGAGCATGGAGAAAAGTACCACCTGAAGAACTGCGTGACAATACAGGGGCATGAAATGAGGCGGCTGACGAAGGAAGATGTGGAGAATGGAACGTATGAGCCATGCAGCGTTTGCCAACCTGATCAGTAACAGGAGGAGGCATGAATGAGAAAGATCAAGCATAGTATTCTGATACTGCTGATCCTGCTATGTTTCTGTGGTCTTTCCCATTCCCTGTGTGCTGCTGAACAATTTGAGTTACATGTACTTGATGTAGGGCAGGGGCAGAGCGTTTTTATAGAATCAGACAATCATTTCATGCTGATCGACGGTGGTGGCAGAGAAGCATCATCTTTTGTAGTAAGCTATCTGAAGCAACAGGGCGTTGAGAAGCTGGATTGTGCTGCGGTAAGCCATTACGATGAGGATCATATGGCTGGAATGATTGGTGTGTTGAAGGTTTTTCCATGTGATATCCTTCTTGTACCAACCTATGAAGGTAGTGGTGAACTATATCAGTCTTTGGCAACGGCTGCTTTATCGAACGGCTGCGTGATTATGCATGGGGAAACTGGCATGGAGTTTCCGGTCGGGAATGCTGACAGCGAAATCATAGGCCCGGTCAGGACGGACTATTCTTCGGATAATGACATGTCACTTTGCTTTAAGATATGTTTTGGGGACAGGAAATGTCTTATTTGCGGGGACGCTGAACAGACGAGTGAAAGGGATATTGTTTCGGAAGGTGTGGATTTGGCAGCGGATGTATATGTCGTGAACCATCACGGAAGCAGCACTTCAAGCACGGAGGGGTTTGTGGATGCGGTTTCTCCTTCATATGCGGTGATCAGCTGTGGAAGAGATAATAGTTATGGCCATCCCACAATGGAAGTCTTACAGCGGCTTCAGAATCATGGGGCGGACATATATCGGACAGATGAGCAGGGTACGGTGATTGTATATTCGGATGGGCAAAGCATGTGGTTTGACGAAGAGCCATCCAATAATGGGTCAGGAGGAACAACGTTCGTTTCTTTGGACATGGAAGATGTGGAGAATAATAGTCCAGTTTCCAGACTGGTTCCGGCTCCGACAGAATCAGTTCAGTATGTCTGTAATAGAAGTACAGGAAAGTTCCACTATCCAAACTGCGAGAGCGTTAATCAAATGAATGAGGCAAACCGCTTGAATACAAACCTTGACAGAGATGAATTGATTGCGGAAGGGTATGAACCCTGTGGAAACTGCAACCCATAATTCCATGAAAAGAGACGCGTCAAGAAATAAAAGATATCTGGGAGATAATATGAAGAGATCAGTTTTTATTCTGTGCAGTATGCTTTTCTTTTTGAATGTGTTTTGCTTGAATGTTCGAATAAATGCAGAAAAAGCAGATACTAAAGATGATAGTATTGAAGCTACATCATTTGAGTCCTTAACAAGTCTTTTATCACATCCTGATCATCCAGTACTTTACGATTCTGAAGAAGATGCGAAGGATTTTTATCAGAATGCTCCGGAAGGAACAGTTATTATTACAACATGGAGTCAAAGCTTAACCGAATATTTTGATCACGAACCAGAATACAGTGTATTATGGTTGGATGGGAATCCTCTTGATTTAGGAAGTGAAACATCAACAATTGGATTTGTAACGATCGATTTTTCTTCACTGGAAGAGAAAGTGAGTATAGATACTGCTATGGAACTTGCCGACTCTTTTATTCCTCATAACATTTATAAGCAGAACGGGAAAAAGGAGAAGTATGTAAGTGTAGATGAAGCTGTTGATAATGAACGCAGGACTTGCTGGGTTGTTTATTATGATACACTTGTTGATGGAATAGATAGACATGATTTTGCCATACTGATTTTTGGAGAATCGGATGGTATCGTCAAGAAATCAATTTGCTCCTTCTCTGAAAATAACACTCCGGGTGAAAGGTATATTTTAGTCGATTGGGATACAGGGAGGATACTACATAAAGAAACACAGAAAGATGATTTTGCTTATAGTGAATCAGATGTGGTGGTATCCGAAAAATCACTATTCACACCGATAGGATATGGGGAATCTGGGGATTCTGTTGTTGATATTCAAAAACAGTTAGCGGCATTGGGCTTTTTATTCTTTCCTGTAGATGGAGAATACGGACGTGGTACCGAGCAAGCAGTTATAGATTTTCAAAAAGCAAATCAGCTTGAACCAACAGGTACGGTTGACGAGGAAACATATAAAGTGATGTTTTCTGCTGATGAATATGAACCAGAGCACGAATCAAAACAAGAATCGGAATCTTTCATTCCAATAAAAAGAGGTGATTTAGGAGATCCTGTAATTATTATTCAAGAGCGTTTAGCTGAATTGGGATATCTGACATCTCCTGCAGATGGCGAATTTGGCCCTAGTACAGAACAAGCAGTTATCAATTTCCAAAACGCGAACCAAATGGATGAATCCGGGATAGTTGATGAAAGGACATATAATAATCTGTTTTCTTCTGGAGCTATTAAAAATGTAGTGCCTATTCTGAAATCAGATGTTGAGGAAAGTACATCAGATGTAGGGACAAGGAGCGTTTATGATGCGCTTGTATGGATACCGAATAGTGGATCAAAGTACCACTCGTACAGTGGATGTAGTGGGATGATAAATCCCAGCCAAGTCTCCAGATCTCAGGCAGAAGCAATGGGATATACGCCGTGCAGCAAGTGCTACTAAACCGGATGATAATGACATTTGTGGAGAAGAAAGAAT
>CADBOX010000384.1 GCA_902796415.1 uncultured Lachnospiraceae bacterium | reverse complement strand
GAAATACATCTCTATCGACGGTGGTATGGGAGATAATATCCGTGTGGGACTCTATCAGGCAGAATACGACGGGATTGTTGCCAACAGAGCGGAGGAAGAAAAGGATGACAAAGTCTGTGTATGTGGGAAATACTGTGAATCTACCGATATCATCATGACAGATTTTATGGTTCCCCACACGACAAAGATGGGGGATATCCTTGCCACTTTCTCAACAGGAGCCTACGGATTCAGCATGGCCTCCAATTATAACAACAATCCGATTCCCGGAGTGGTTCTTGTGCGGGACGGTAAGAGTGCCTGGATGGTAAAACCCCAGACTTACGCACAGATCGCTCAGAATCAGGTGGTTCCCGATATTCTGTAAGCCGGACAGAAAGAATAGCTGATTCCATAGATTTATGGTGCAATTTTTCTGAAAAAGTGGTACATTTATGATAAGGAAATAGATGGGCGGTTCCACAGAAAAAGAAGGAGGGCAAGCCATGAAATATATGGAATTAATTGAGAAAAGATGTTCAATCCGAGAGTTCCGAGGCAGGGAATTAAATGAAGGTCAGACACAGGAGATCAAGGCTTATTTTGAAAATTCCGGCCGACTGGACCCGGATATCGAGGTGGAACTGGTGATTTCCGCCGGGGATGAATACAAAAAAAGACTGGAAGGATCCGCAGGTTATCGTGGAAATGCCTTCGGGGCTCCTGCATACCTGACCATCCTTTCGGAGAAAAAAGATAAATATCTGTTAAATGCGGGATATATCGCAGAGGAGCTGATCCTGAAACTGACAGATATGGGATTGAGTTCCTGTTGGCTCACCACCAATGGCAGTGACAATGTGAAGCGGGCATTGCATCTGGAGGAGAGTACCAAGGAAGCAGTGGTTGTCATAGCCTGCGGATATGGAAAGAAAGAGTCTGCTCTGACCAGGCTGGATATTCACACTCCTTCCAATATCAAGGTGAAGACAAGAAAGGGGCACATCGCACCTAAGATTGCCCAGGAGGACCTGGTATATTATAAAGTCTGGGGAGAGCCTATGGACTGGAATATCATTGATCCGACGCTTGACCGGGCATTTTATGCTGCCAGCCTGGCACCCAGTTTTCTGAATAAGCAGCCCTACCGATACGTCTATACAGATGACCTGGTAATCCTGTACCGTATGAAGGAGGATTCCGAAACAACAAGAGAAGACCTGTACCTGGATGCAGGTGCTACCATGGCTAATTTTGATCTTGTATACACTGCTCATCGTTCCCCGGATAAAAGGTGGATCTGTCAGGAGATTACGGAAGCCGGACAGGTGGAAGCACCTGATGGATATCGGTTTGTAGCTTATTTTGATGTACTGTGATAACCCGGAAATTTATAATATTTTCTTATAATCATATGGAGCTGACATGACGTCGGCTCCTTTCTTTTTGTATAAATTCAAAAATAATCCTATCCAATTGCCGGGATTATTGTTATAATACATTTGATAAGTTTATTTTAGTGATAACAGATTAAAAGGTGATTATAGAATGAAGAAAGGTCTTGAGGAGCGCAGATTTACGGGAAGTCTGGCGCGGTCCATCATCATCAGCATCGTGATCCTGATTCTGGTGACACAGATCATATCGGGAATCATCGGGTATATTGAATTTACCGTGGTGCTGTCCGAACAGTACAAGAAGAGTTCTTCCATGGTGGCGCATACGACCTACCGGATGATTGATAATGGTGACATCCTTCAATATCTGAATACAAAAACAGAAGATACCTCTTATC
Source organism: uncultured Lachnospiraceae bacterium (assembly GCA_902796415.1). Taxonomy (GTDB): domain Bacteria; phylum Bacillota; class Clostridia; order Lachnospirales; family Lachnospiraceae; genus Anaerobutyricum. The sequence goes on along the minus strand of CADBOX010000384.1, from coordinate 5,030 downwards.
TTGAGACGGAAAGACGTTTACAGAAGCTGGCAGATGCGGCAGAGTGCAGAGTGATTTATGTGGCTGCCGTGGACGAGAATTACGCTCATCGTACCTATATTTTTGATGTCTGTTCCGCAGAATCCGGGTACAAACCATATGAAATCGGTCATGTCGATGATATTCGCGAGGAGAACGCAGAGGATTTCAGAAAGGTATTTCAGGGTGAGATTGTAACTTATTCCCATGACGATTATTCCACGGCCCTGTTTCCCATGAAAGATTCCAGGAACGATGAGATTATCGCAGTGATTGGTGTGGTGAAACCTATGACGGAATTAACCATGGCCCGGATTACATATTTCCGGCAGATTGCCATATTTACCGGGATCTTGACTTTTGTGGTGACCATCAGCTGGATCTATTTTATCAGAAGGCGTTTGATCAGTCCTCTGAAAAAGATTGCCAAAGAGACACAGCGCTTCTCTGAGAATGAGGAATTGCCGGCAGAAAAACTTCACCTCTCTGTCAATCTGAATAATGAGCTTGGCAGACTGGCTTACGAAGTGGACAAGATGGAAGAGAAGATTGTTAATGATGTGCAGGAGATCATGCGTATCACTTCCGAGAAGAACCGCGTGATGGCTGAGCTGGATCTGGCCAGAAAGATTCAGGATAATGTCCTTCCAAAGATCAGTGCCGGTTTCCCCGGAAGGAAAGAATTCACTATCAATGCCAGCATGAAACCTGCCAAGGAGATCGGGGGGGACCTGTATGATTTCTTCTTCATAGATGATGATCATTTCGCTATCGTTATGGCGGATGTTTCCGGAAAAGGAATTCCGGCAGCACTCTTCATGATGATATCCAAGATACTGATCAAGAATCGCTGCATGAAAGGCGGAGAACCTAACGAGATCCTGGAAGACATCAATAATGTCATATGTGTGAATAACCGGGAAGATATGTTTGTTACCGTCTGGATCGGAATCCTGGAGATATCATCGGGAATCGTAACTGCAGCAAATGCAGGTCATGAGTACCCGATCCTCTGTCAGGCCGGTGGGAATTTTGAACTGTTCAAAGATCCTCATGGTTTCGTGATCGGCGGAATGGAGAATATGAAGTATAAGACCTACCGTTTCCGTATGGAGAAGGATAGTGTTCTTTTCATCTATACAGATGGGGTCACAGAAGCGGTGAACTCAAAGAACGAGCAGTATGGAATGGGAAGGCTGCTCAAAGCTCTGGACGAGGCGGAAGACAGAAATCCGGATAGTCTGATCGAGGGAGTAACCAATGACATAGAGTCATTTGTGGAGAATGCAAATCAGTTTGACGATACCACCATGCTGAGTGTTCATTATTTTGGACCAGAGGAGAATGTGGTATCAGCAGAAGATACTAAGGGGAATGTGATGGCTGAGTTTAAGATCGAAGCTTTAAAAGAGAATCTGAATCATGTGATGTCTTTTGTGGATGAACATCTGGAGGGGGTCGATTGCCCTATGAAAGCTCAGATGCAGATTGACCTCTGTGTGGAGGAAATGTTTATCAATGTAGCCAGCTATGCTTACGGCAGTGGAAAAGGAGATGTGATCATCCGACTGGAAGAGGAAAAGGATCCTTCCGGTATCAGTATTGTCCTGGTGGACGAAGGCATGCCTTATGACCCACTTGCAAAAGCAGATCCGGATGTGACTGCTTCTGCGGATCAGAGACAGATCGGAGGATTGGGTATCTTCCTGGTTAAGAAAAACATGGATAACATCTCTTACAGACGGGATGGTAATAAAAATGTTTTCCGCATGACAAAATTCTTCTGAGATTAGCCGGCCAAAGAGAGTGTATATTTTGATAGAAGATTGATCTTTGAATCAATCTTCTATTTTTCTTTCGTAAAAACATGAAGAAAAGTAAAAAATCAGATAAATTTTTAAAAAAATGAATTTTATAGTTTTCATTTCTGCATATTTGGTATATAATGGATTTTGTTATTATAGATAAAATATGAAGTAGAAAAGAGGGATTCGTATGAGTATAAGTGTTGGAATTATAGGATATGGCAATCTTGGAAGAGGTGTGGAACTTGCAGTGAACGCTGCTCCCGATCTGGATCTGAAGGCAGTTTTTACCAGAAGAGACCCATCTTCTCTGAAGATACTTTCTTCTGAAGTTCCTGTGGTCCACGTTGATGAAGCACCTAAGTGGTCTGAAGAGCTGGATGTTGTGATCTTATGTGGCGGCAGTGCTACGGACCTTCCGGTACAGACACCGGAATATACCAGGTATTTTAATGTGGTGGACAGCTTTGATACCCATGCCAGAATTCCGGATCATTTCGCAAATGTGGATAAAGCGGGCAGGGAGAACGGTCATGTGGCAGTAATTTCCGTTGGCTGGGATCCGGGTTTATTCTCTCTTGCCAGAATTTACAGTAATTCTGTTCTTCTGGATGGAAAGGATTATACTTTCTGGGGCCGCGGTGTAAGTCAGGGACACTCTGATGCTATCCGCCGTATTCCCGGAGTGAAAAATGCCAAACAGTACACCGTTCCTGTTCAGGCAGCTCTGGATGCAGTAAGATCCGGTTCCAATCCTGAACTTTCCACCAGGGATAAACATGAGCGTGAATGTTTTGTCGTACTGGAGGAAGGCGCTGATGCAGCCAAAATCGAGAATACCATAAAGACCATGCCCAATTATTTTGCTGATTATAATACTACCGTACACTTCATCAGTGAAGAAGAGTTTAATCAGAATCATCAGGGAATGGCTCATGGCGGTTTTGTAATCCGTACCGGTAAGACCGGAGCCAACAAAGAGAACAACGAGATGATCGAATTCCAGCTTAAGCTTGATTCGAACCCTGAGTTCACCGGAAGTGTGCTTGCTGCTTATGCCCGTGCAGTGGCACGTCTGAATACGGAAGGAAAATCCGGATGTATGACTGCCTTCGATATCGCACCGGCCTATCTGAGCCCCTTAAGCGGTGAGGAACTGAGAGCTCATCTGTTATAAATCACACGAAATAAAAGACCGTTCAAAGCGTCATTATAACTGCTTTGAACGGTCTTTTTAATATAATTATAATTCGATCACGATATCGGACAAAGGTTTTTTCTGAGTATGCTTGGGCAGGGGTTTGCCCTTCTCAGATGCATATCCCAGAGGCATAAAAAGTACCACATGCTCTTTCTCGGGAAGCTCAAATACCCTCTTTGCTTCGGAGGGGGAGAATTTATTTACCCAACATGTTCCCAGTCCTTGTTCCACAGCTTCAAACATGATATGAGTGGCTACGATGGAACAATCCTCGGCTCCGGAGTTAACTCCGTTATCTTCATCAGGATAGAAAAAAACCTCCTCCTCATTGTAAGCGAGCATCAGGCATATGGGTGCTCCGAAGATGCAGGGTGTCACGGCTTTGGCCTTTTCCATCGCTGCTTCTGATTTTAATACATAGATTCGGATAGCCTGGGCATTTCTCGCTGTGGGGGCAATGCCGGCCACCTTGAGAATCTCCTGCAGTTTTTCTTCTTCCACAGGTTGGTCAGTATAGTTTTTGACAGAATATCTTGCGGCTGCTAATTCTTTAAATGTCATAGTATTCGAACCCTCCTTCAATTCTTTTGCCAAAAGAATATCACCTTTCGGATAAAAGCTCAAGTAACTTCCGTCTGCCTTTTTCTCATCTTGTTAGTAAATACTATGTATTTGTGCTATTATGTATTATAGAAAGATGCAGGGAACATCCTGAGAAAGGAAGCTGGGCTATGGCAAAAAGACAGGGACGGAATACAAAGCAAAAGATCGTAAATACAGCCTGGAGATTATTTTACGAGCAAGGTTATGAGAATACGACTGTAGATGAAATCGTTTATGAATCAGGCACCTCCAAAGGTTCGTTTTATCATTATTTTGAGAGTAAGGATGCTATTTTGGGATCCCTCAGTTTTTTGTTCGATGAGAAGTACGAAGAACTCCACAAAAGCATCGCTCCGGATATGAATGCCATTGAAAAGCTGATCACCATGAATCATGAACTTTTTGACATGATTGACGCTACTGTGCCAATAGATCTTCTTGCAAGGCTGTTATCTTCCCAATTGGTGATGCACGGAGAAAAGAATTTATTGGATCGGAAACGAATATATTTCAGGATGCTGAAACAGACTGTCCGGGAAGGCCAGAACCGTGGGGAGATCAGAACAGACCTGACAGCTAATCAGATCGTCAATGATTATGCTATGTTTGAGCGCGCATTACTGTATGACTGGTGTCTTGTGGACGGGGAATATTCCCTGCGCCAGAATGCGGACAGGCTGATGGTATCCTTCCTGAGTAACTATGCGGCAAAAGAAGATTAGAATATAATAATAAATATATTTAAGGCCAATTATAGTCTATATTTAGTCTATAAAAAAGTATTGATAAATAAAGAATAATTTGATATTTTTATATGATAAAGTACAGAATATTTTCTGTACTTTATTCTGTATTGAAGTCTATTTAAAGTTATGTTATATTATAAGACGTTTACTAAAGGGATAACATCCCTGGAAAAGGAGAAAAGTATTTATGTCAACAGCAAGTATTTGTATTCTGATTTCCATCATCGTTTATCTTGGAATCACAATCTTCATCGGTGTCTATTACAGCCGGAAAGGCAGTGCCAGCGACACGGAAAACTTTTATCTGGGTGGCCGGGAATTACATCCTCTGGTTACGGCAATGAGTGCGGAAGCCTCTGATATGAGTTCTTATCTGCTGATGGGTCTTCCCGGCCTTGCTTATTTTGCAGGAGTTGCGGAGGTAGGCTGGACGGTAATCGGCCTGGCTGTGGGAACTTATCTGAACTTCCTCTTTGTGGCTAAGAGGCTTCGTATCTATTCTGCCAATATCGGTGCCAGCACCATCCCGGATTTCTTCTCCCGTCGGTATGAGGATGACAGACATATCTTATCCTGTATCGCCGCCTTGGTTATTCTGGTGTTTTTCGTTCCTTATACCGCTTCAGGATTTAAAGCGGTTGGAACCCTCTTTAACAG
>CADBOX010000383.1 GCA_902796415.1 uncultured Lachnospiraceae bacterium | reverse complement strand
TCATAATTCTCAATAAATTCAATCATTTCATCCATCTCATTTTCAGAAAAAACTTTATAGAGACTGAGAGTATCGCTTCTTAAGAATTTCTGATCAATACCTTGCTTCAACAGGTCAACGATAGGATCATAAAAATGATCGATATTGAAAATAATGATTGGCTTATCGAATACTTTCAACTGTTTTAAAGTAAGTACCTGGAATAACTCATCATAGGTGCCTATTCCGCCGGGACCTGTTATGAAAGCATCGGCATTGGCTTCCATGACGGTTTTGCGGGTTCCCATGCTGTCAGTCTTCACCAGTGCGTCACATCCGGTATAGATCTCTTCGATAGTGCCATTGGTAAAGAAGCCAGGAGCGACTCCCATCACAGACGCGCCGCCTTTGCGAAAACCTTTTGCTGCAGCCCCCATGACCCCTCCGGCGCCGGCGCCGAATACGAGGGTATGCCCTCTAAGTGCCATTTTTTCACAGAGGTCCTCCGTTGCCTGGAGATACTTTTTATCTATTTTCGTGCTGGCAGCACCATAAACACATATTCTCATGAAAAAACCTCCTTAGCAATCATCCCTGTTATCCAAGTCAGTACTTCTCTAGTACAGGGGGTATTGTACGCAGAGCTCATCTACCATGGAGAGGATTTCACCCCGGGTGCTCTCGAAGTCGAAGATCGCTTTCAAAATCATATCGCCTATGATTCTCATCTCAGCTTCTTTCATTCCACGGGTGGTCATGGCGGGAGTGCCAAGACGGACACCGGAGGTTACTAATGCTGGCTGGGTATCTCCCGGGATGGAATTTTTATTGACTGTGATGTGCACACGGTCAAGACGGTCTTCCAGCTCCTTGCCGGTCATCTCGAGTTTTCTCAGATCAAGAAGCATCAGGTGGTTATCGGTACCTCCGCTGACCAGATCAATTCCACCCTCCAAAAGAGTTTCTGCCAGAACTTTCGCGTTTTTAACAATCTGGGCCTGATAGTCTTTGAATTCGGGGCGGAGAGCCTCACCAAGTGCCACTGCTTTGGCAGCGATGATATGCATCAGAGGGCCGCCCTGAGTGCCGGGGAACATGGCTCTGTCAATTTTCTTCGCAATTTCTTCGTCGTTTGTCATGATGATGCCGCCACGAGGACCACGCATGGTTTTGTGAGTGGTGGTGGTTACTACATCAGCATAGGGGAGTGGATTCGGATGTTCTCCTGCGGCTACCAGACCGGCGATGTGTGCCATATCCACCATAAGATAAGCACCTACATCGTGTGCGATCTCCGCAAATTTCTTGAAGTCAATGATACGTGGGTAGGCAGATGCGCCTGCAATGATCATCTTAGGACGACATTCTTCTGCTTTTTTGCGCACTTTTTCGTAATCGATCAAGCCGGTCTCCGGACTGACCCCGTAGAACTCTGAATGATAGAGTTTTCCGGAAAAGCTGGCCTTGCTGCCATGAGTCAGATGGCCACCCATGTTCAGATCCATTCCCAGAACAGTATCTCCGGGCTTACAGAGAGCAAGGTAAACACAGAAATTGGCCTGTGAACCACTGTGGGCCTGAACGTTGGCAAAGTTAGCATTAAAGATTTCTTTAGCACGTTCAATACAGATGCGTTCTGCCATATCAACATACTCACAGCCACCGTAATGACGACGTCCGGGATATCCTTCTGCATATTTATTGGTGAGTACGCTACCCATGGTAGCCATTACCTCAGGGCTGACCAGGTTCTCTGAAGCAATCAGTTCCAGGTTGTTCTGCTGACGGCGAAGTTCCAGTTCCAGCACGCGTGCGATTTTAGGGTCTTTGCTTTTTACAATCTCAATGTTTTTGTTAATCATGGGGTATTCCTTTCTGTTCTTGTTCTTCTATGGATATCAGGAATGCATAAATATGCAATTCATTTATACCTTACGATACATTGTAACCCAATAAGCAGGGATATGTCCATCAAAACTGTAATAAAATTCGTCTGATATCAACATCTTGTTATCGTTATACCATGTGAAGTCCAGATATTCTCATTTATAAGAACAGATAATTCCATTGTATGAAGAACTGATAAGGTATAATAATTCTAAGATTAAAGTTTCTGAGATTCGTACCATTTTAGTCATATGATGAGGTGAAAACTATGTTTGAATGTGCTTTTATTTATGTCGCTCCCGGATGTGATCCTGCTAAGCAGCGTGCAGAGATTCCTTCTGCAGATATTAATCTGAATGTCGTGGGATGTTCCACTTACTCTCAGGCAGTGGAAGTAGCAAAAGAACTGGTAGCAAAGGGATGCACCGCTCTTGAATTATGTGCAGGTTTTGGTAATGAAGGGATTGCCATGATCAAGAGAGCGGTTGGCCCCGGTATCGCAGTGGGTGCCATTAAGTTCGACTTCCACCCTGCCTTTGGATTTAAAAGCGGAGACGAACTTTTTGATGATACGAAGAAGCCATTGCCTCCCTGTGGTGTGGAGGGTGCTGACTGTGAGACCTGTCCAAAACGTGACTACTGCCCAAAAAGAAAGGCAGCATGCGGAGCCGGAGCTGAGGAAGAGTATGCATTAAAGGATTGGTTGAAAACAATAAAATAATATAGCTGACTATATTCAGGCTTCATGAGGTGAATTCTTATCTCATGAAGCTTTTTTCTTTCATTGAAATTGCCAAGAGCATTCAGTATAATCTTACTGTAAACTTTTTTGAGTGAAGATTGGCTTAAACAGTTTATAAAGGGGGTATCTAATGAGAAAATTCAAACTGTTACATATTGTATTATGCCTGCTTTTATGTGAATAATACTACAGACGGGCTGAATAAACTGGTCTCTTTCAATTTCTCGGATGTCAACTCATTCCATCTGTCCCGTAAGATGTCGGAGATAGGGGCCGTGGCTACCAGAAGGGGAGCATTCTGCGCGCATCCTTATGTGTGGAGGCTGATGGGTATCTCCGAGGAAACCCAGGAAGGACTGGTTGAGTGCGATGACAGTGGGACACCTGGTATGATCCGTGCCAGCTTTGGCACTTATAACACAGAGGAAGAAGTGGATGAGTTTCTTAAGATTCTGGAAGAGGCTCTGGCTGCATGTAAACAGGAGCAGTTGCCTTTTGACCCGGAATACTGATCTATAGAATTATCAAAACCCAAAAGACATTTGGAAATTTCAAATTATTCCCAAATGTCTTTTTTTGCTGATATATCGGGTGATTTGTGATAAAATAAGCCTAGATAATATGATTTAAAGATTTTGTTTATAATCTGCCTGGAGGTTTAATATGACATTTGAGAAATTATTATTTTCTGATATGCTGAAACAAGCCGCATTGGAGTATGGAGAGAGACCTGCGGTGACCTGTCAGAAGACAACCATGACTTTCTCCCAGTTGGAAGCTGCTTCTGATGCATGTGCTCTCAGTCTGATCCGTGGAGGTTTAAAGAAGGGGGACAGGGCAGTTCTATGGGGATTTAACGATCTTGCGTGGACGATCTCATTTTTCGGGATAATTAAAGCCGG
>CADBOX010000382.1 GCA_902796415.1 uncultured Lachnospiraceae bacterium | reverse complement strand
AGAACATCTGTTCTGTTTTTCCTTGCCTTCTCAAGGCGCTTTCATCTCGGCAATTGAATAACCGAGGATTCCCGCTTATCTTCCTAATACACACCACCTGATTACCGGTATATGGCTCATAATTTCATACAAGATGAATGATCCGCCAAAACCTGCTGCAGCTACAAGCAGATATACGATAACCGGGGCCAAAGACGGGCAGAGTCTCCTCAGATACCATCCTGCAACCGCTATCATCAGGTAATGAAACAGATACAGTCCCCAGGACTCTCTGCACATCCATCTGGTGAATACATTTTCAAAGTTTCCCCATCTTCTCATAAATGCCAGAACGCCGAGAACACCGGTCCAGGCATATATATTACATAGGACAGTATCTAAGACTTCATGATCAGGATATGACTGTCCCCAATAGTTTATCACAAACACGATGCACATGATCAGTGCAAGGATGCTTAGCAGGATCCAGGCTTTTCCGACTCTGTCCATCACTTCATCATGTGACATGACAAAGTATCCGATCAAAAAACCAAAACCGTAGATGCCGAACCTGTACACTACTACGATCGGGGTGTTTAGTATCTGGGCCGCAACATATACCGGAGCAGTCAGACACAGAAGTATGGGAACATTAATCTTATCGCAAAGATTATAGAACCTGTCTTTTTCTATCCTTCTGAGCAGTAACAGAAGGACACTGAAGATCCAGAGCATCTGTATGTACCACAAGGGACCACAGCCGCTTATGGACATGATCAGATATAATACAGGTTTCGGAACTGCCCCCATGGAGTCAAACGCCCCAGAAATCAACATATTGTAATATCCCAATACCCAACCGAAGACCAGAAGTCCGATTGTGGAAGGCACAAGCAGTTTCCTTGTTCTTATGCGCAGAAATTCTTTTTCGGTACGCATGCTTAACTCGAATCGGGCTGCCATGCCTGAGACAACAAACAGAAGCAGCATGAACCACGGGTAAACAACATACTGATACACGTCCTGAGGTTGTTTTTCCGAAAAGGGGCCTATTATCCCATATTTAGTCACACCGTTGAATATATAGATCACATGATAGATAACGACCAGCACAACGGTAATCCAGCGAATGTTGTCAATGTAAGTTTTTCTCATATTTGTCCCATCTTTGCTAATAATTTTAACATTTTTTTCATTGTAAATAAATAAGCTTCGCTTGTCTATCAAGCGAAGCTTACAAAAATACCTGTTTTTGTTAAAATTTATTGCATGAATAACTGACCTGGCAGCTTCAGTTTCCGCTTAGGTTGAAATCCCTTATCGAATTCTTCCACATCAGAATCGTCCACGTAATATCCCTGGGGAGTCTGATATATTCCTGTGATACCATCAAGGTATCCCGGAATCAGTTCTTTGCACAGAAAAAAAGAGTCGTCGGCACCCTCCGGCAGATCATGGTATCTGATATCGAATCTGCGGGCATACTCAAAGCCGCTCTTGCCATAAAAATCGATATTACCCTCGAACAATACTGCCCCATAGCCAAGTTCCGTTGCTCTCTCCAAGGAGTAGTCAAGCAGTTTTTTCCCATAGCCTTTTCGCTTCAGTTCCGGTGTGATACCGATAGGACCCATCGTCAGAACAGGAATCACTCTGCCGTCATCCGCTTCGATGATCGTCCTCATGAACATATTCTGCCCGATCAGTCTGCCATCCTGCTCCATGACAAAATCAAGCTCTTTGACGAAAGCCGGGTCGTCTCGGAGAACATGGATAACATAATGTTCGCTGCATCCAGGTCGATAAACGTTCCAAAATGCCTCTCGAACAAGGTTCTCCACCTCTCTGTATTCTTCTTTCTTCTCGAAACGAATCTTAACGTCATTTGTATTCATTGATTAACAATACTCCTTTAACCACTAATATCGCAAAACAAACGATTCCTGCATAAGGCTGCCTGGTCATAATAAAGATACCGGATCCCATCACAGACAGAACCATACCAGTAACCAGTCTATGCCTGTTCCAGAGGGGGTTATCATAATTGCTGATAATGACACCAAAGAATCCATTTAGAATCATTAACCCGATTATGACCACAAACACAAACTTTAACCAGGAACTGATGTCTGTCATAGCAAACAATGATTCAGAAACCGGCTCTCCTCCATTCCTGAATACCGGAATGAAAAGCAATACAGCCGGCAGCAGATCCAAAGTACTGCAAATTAATGTCTTATATTTACTGATATATTCCTTCTTCTCATTTTCCGCAACAGAGATTATCTCTTCGGGGCAGATTAATTCATCGATTGTGACAGCGAAGAACTTGGATATTTCTTTTAATGAATCGATATTCGGATATCCTCTGCCCGATTCCCATTTTGAGATCGCTGTCCTTGAAACAAACAGAGCTTCTGCCAGTTCTTCCTGTGTCATTCCTTTACTTTTTCTGAGTTCCTGAAGTTTTTCATTAAACTCCATCTTTGATCGCTTCCTTTCGGTTTGTCATCCCAACAGCAGCACAATAGAACATAAACAGGCTATAGCTCAGCAGAACAGATCCCACGATATCGGTAGCCCAGTGAACTCCCGAGACCAGCCTGCCCATTACCATAAATGCAGAAAAAACAAGCACAAAAACAGTAACCGAATGCTTTACCAACACATTCTCAGATCTCCGGTCAACCTGATATTTCATAGTCGGCATCACACTCAGAACCAATAAAGTAGTTGAAGAAGGATACGATGCTTCCGCCACTCCGTTTATCAGGACAGGCCTGTAATTGATCGGAATCATCTCAAAAGCCAGATAGGCGAATATGACCAATATATAATATGCTCCTAATATGAGGATATCTCCATCGACCCGGACCAGACTCCTCCTTTTAACCAGCTGACGAAATCCTATAAATCCGAAGCACAGACATATCATTATCGGAACGAGTCCTAACCAGTCTGTGATCGTATAGATCATCATATGCACTCCCGTAAGATGATGGAACCATACATTGAAAGAAGCGAAACCCACTTTGGTAAGGCTTTCCCCTGCTACCTTAACATCTATACATTGTATGAGTAAAGTCCAGATGGCAAAGGCTCCCATCATCACAATTCCTGTAAGCAATTCACGTTTTCCTTTCATTTCACAACACCCTTTCTTTTTATGTACCATGGCTACATCCAGCCTACCGGGTATCTCACAAAATGAAAAGAAACCTGTCGTCACTCCAGTGATACGAATCGTGTCATTCGTTATTTTTAATAATTGTGAATTTTTCCTAACCTTATTTTGCCTATATGTTATCTCACCCGAGAAAGCATCACGACCGTCTCGACATGTACCGTCCCCGGGAACATATCCACCAGGCAGCACCGTTGCACCTCATATCCTGCCTCCCGGAGGATCAGGAGGTCCCTGACCAGGCTGGTGGGTTTACAGCTGACATATACCATCTGGTCTACACCATAATTGATGATTTTTCTCAATGCTTTGGGATGGATTCCGTCCCTGGGCGGATCCAGGATGATTAGATCCGGTTTTACGGTTAATCCATCCAATACCTTCAGCACATCACCGGCGATGAATTGGCAATTATCCAGTCCGTTTAATGCCGCGTTCATCTTCGCAGCTTCCACGGCTTCCTCCACGATTTCTACCCCAACCACCTTTCTGGCCACCGGTGCCACGATCTGAGCGATGGT
>CADBOX010000381.1 GCA_902796415.1 uncultured Lachnospiraceae bacterium | reverse complement strand
CTGCCGGAAGAAGTGCTGCAGGAAGCAGCTGCGGAGATGATGGATTACAGAGGAACCGGTATGTCTGTGATGGAGATGAGCCATCGTTCCAAAGCTTTTGACGATATTATCAAAGAAGCAGAGCAGGATCTGAGAGATCTTCTGCATATTCCGGATAACTACAAGGTACTATTTCTGCAGGGTGGAGCTTCCCAGCAGTTTGCAGCTATCCCCATGAATCTGATGAAAAACGGAGTCGCAGACTACATCATCACAGGTCAGTGGGCGAAGAAAGCCTATCAGGAAGCACAGAAATACGGGAAAGCAGTTGCTGTGGCATCTTCCGAAGATGAAACCTTTTCCTATATTCCGGATTGCTCCGATCTCCCCATTGACGAGGATGCGGACTATGTTTACATCTGTGAGAACAACACTATCTACGGAACCAAATTCAAAACCCTTCCGAATACAAAGGGAAAGATTCTGGTATCTGATGTGTCTTCCTGCTTCCTGGCAGAACCCCATGATGTGGAGCGATATGGTATCCTCTATGGTGGCGTCCAGAAGAACATCGGCCCGGCAGGAGTGGTGATTTCCATCATCCGTGAAGACCTGATCACAGACGACGTGTATCCGGGAACTCCGACCATGCTGAAGTTCAAAACCCAGGCGGACAAAGATTCCTTATATAACACGCCGCCGTGCTATGCCATCTACATCTGTGGCAAAGTCTTTAAATGGCTTAAGAAGATGGGCGGACTTGAAGTGATGGCAGCAAAGAATGAGGAAAAGGCTAAGATCCTCTATGATTTCCTGGATCAGAGCAAAATGTTCCGCGGAACCGTGAGAAAAGAAGACCGGTCCGTCATGAATGTTCCTTTTGTCACAGGAGATAAAGAGCTGGATGCCAAGTTCGTGGCAGAAGCTGCCAAAGCAGGTCTCGTGAACCTGAAGGGACACAGATCTGTGGGAGGCATGCGTGCATCCATCTACAATGCCATGCCTAAGGAAGGCGTGGAGAAATTAGTTGCCTTCATGAAAGAATTTGAAGAGGCTAATGCCTGATCAACATGAGACTATGTAAGTAAGTCTCCGCGCAGGACGGGATCGGATGACACGATTCTGTCCTGCAAACCTGTAAGAATACCGCTTATTATATGACCGGCAAGAAGAAATCGAGGTAACCATGGCGAGACAGATTGTGAATTATGAGTTATTCACTCATCGGAGAGAAGAACTTAGAAGAATTGAAAAACTGAGACTCCGCCGTAGAAGGATGAAGATGCTGATCGTGGCACTTATCGTTCTGTTTCTTTGCGCCGTTTTTTATGTCATCCAGCAGAGCCGGTGCAATTACTATAAGTATAAAGAAGAAATCAAGACGGAGCAGAATTCTGACGTATATTACGAAACATTTGCAAAAGGCTATCTGAAATACAGTAACAACGGAATCGAGTTCCAAAAGGAGTTCGGACTGGCCAAATGGAATATTGCCCTGTCCTTCCATAAACCCTTCCTGGCAAAATCCAAACGATATGTTTTTCTGGGGGATAAGGGTGGAAATCAGGCCATTCTGTTTGATACAGAAGGGGAAGTGCAAAGATATACTTTCAAATATCCCATCGTCCAGTTGGATGTGGCAGAAAATGGAAACATAGCAGTGATTCTTCAGGCAGACGACTGTAACTACGTGGAAGCATACAAATCAGACGGAGCGATCATCGCCGAGACGAAGACTACGCTGGGTGAAACCGGATACCCCCTTGCAGCGGCTATGTCACCTGACGGAACAGAACTGGCGGTGAGCTATTATGTAGTGGAAGATCTCGTTGGGAAATCAAGGATATCCTTCTATGATTTCAGCCGTCAGCTGCAGCAGGACACGATTCCCCTGAAGGGAGGATTCGATTATGAGAATACTCTGATTCCCAAGCTGCAATTTCTGAAGAAAAACCGTATGATCGCCTATGGCAATGACGCCACGCATTATTATAATCTCTCCGGCCAACCCAGAGAGACCAAAACCATAAGGTTTGATTCCACCATCGAAAGCGTATTCAGTGGAGATACTTATTACGGATACGTATGTAAAAATAAAGAGGAAGACCAGGGAAAATACCAGATCTATCTTTACAATAAGAATGGAAACCGACGCATGAGTACAACACTCGACATCGATTTCGACAAGATCTTCATGGTGGGAAATGATATCGTCGCCACAAAGGACAATATCTGTACCATAATTAATACAAACGGAAATATACTCTTCCAGGGGACTTTGGAGGGAGGACGGATTGAAAAAGTACTCCCCTGTTTCGGATGGAGGACTTACCGTGTTGTTTTTGAGAATAAGATTGTCCGCCTGCAACTGAGTTTCTTCGGATTGAACGAAGGATGAAAACGGGCGGACAATAAAAATACGATTGCAAAAAAAAGTCGTTGACAAAGGGTTTTTGCTGTGATAAAATAACAAAGTCGCTACGAAAAAGGGAGACAAACCAAATAGTTGCGACACCGCATCTTGATAACTGAATAACAAAACAACCTTGAACGTTCAATTCATACAAAGCGTCAAGCTTTGCTTTAAATTTCATTCGGG
>CADBOX010000380.1 GCA_902796415.1 uncultured Lachnospiraceae bacterium | reverse complement strand
TCTTGTTGCCTATCTCGAACTTATCATTGTCATTTTTTAATGACAGCTTCATGCCGCGCTCACCTCCCTTCCTTAGTTTTTGTGCCGTGCCGATGGCTAATGGACCGTCTGCTCCCAGCAATTAATTTGTGACATGTACACTCTCATTGGCAGGGCTTCCAGATATAGTAACTCTGCCAATGACAGAAATGCGAACAACGTCAGCACCAATCAGCCAAGAGTAACACCTGTCAGCCATTCGGCTACTGCCGGCGCACGCAGTATTGCATACAAGGCCAACAGGATGATTCCCATAGCTACCTAGCGTCTGACCCTGGCCAATCCAACGGCATCATCGGCCGCGTGTGCCAGGAAAATGCTGCAACCACCCACAATGGTTGCCAGTACACCCAGCATCCTTGCTAAAACTGCGGCAACGTGGAGCAAGATACTAATAAATGTTGTCAGGTCTGTCATAATGACTCCTTTCTGGTTTAGCTGAGAATAATAATAATTATTAATGCTTCCAGTAGTATATATATGAGAAAGGCCCTCAAATAAGCCGCACGGTCTACAGAAGCTCTTGACTGCAAAATGGCTCCTTTAATATGTTCATAATCCTTTGACTCGCAGGTGCCAGAACTCCGTTTTTCAGGATCTCTGAGTCCATTGGAAAACAAAAAAGACCGGGGCAGATAGACTCCCTCGATCCGGTTCATGTGAAATCCTAAATTTTCACAATCCTCGGATCATATAGAAATCCATTCTGCTCCGGCCTCGTCCTTAATGGCTGCGCTCGATTAGCAGATATTTTGTTGTAACAGTGCGCCTGACAAGCTACAGTAACGTGCCGCCTAGTTTCGCACCGCCTCGTCACAGAACTAAAATTGATCTGGACTATATATCGGAAACTGTACTGGGACTCAAATCATAGTCTTGAATACCAGGTCATTCCTGACTTTGAGATACTTTCTTATGTGTGTCAGCATGGCCGAACGTTAGAGATGTTCTTCTCATCTCCGGCAGTATCTCGCATAGATGACACACTCTTTTTTCTATCTATTTGTTCACATCATCCTTAAATACAATGTGGTCAACCGGTCTCTGGTAAATGTCCTCAGCAATCTCCTCCGCAGTCATGACATCCTGCTTCTTTCCTGATTTGAATGCTGCCATGGGGACTCCGTTTACGACTACCCTATCTCCATATCTCGCCTTACTTCTTCTTGTCTTCAGTATACTCGGCATTTGCAGTTATCTCCTGTATGAATTCTGCTTTTTTGTATTTCCAATGCTGCCTATATTTTTCGTTTATCCGTCCAGGTAAATGTATTGTTGTTACTAATATCCCAAGAAAGCTACCTCCTTTCTAACTGTCAAACCAATGTTACAATTCTTCCACAAAGTGGACCATACAGGGTGCACTCTTCTGTATTCGAGTGCCTATAATAAATACTGGCCGATGCTTATGGTAATAACCGATCTCATGATTTATCTCGGTTCCAGATGATCAGCCGTGAGTTTTTATTTGAGTTAAGATGTGCGGACGTGCAAAATAGCATATATATATTTTATCTATATTCTACACAACAATCAAGCAGGCGTAGTTTTCCACAAAATTTGGATACTTATCCACATCAATCACCTTCTCCCATATCTTGCAATCGATCTTCCCCAGTTTCTCATTGTCCGTTTAAACGGACAGCATCTCTGTTACAGTATTCGTATCAGAAGAAATCTATCTCTTCCCAGGGCCCTGAAAATTCTCACCGGCGCAACTTTTCTCATTTTATTGAGAATTTTTATTGACATTGTGCACTTTTCACATTATACTTTGCTTAAAGTTCTCGAACGGATGTTTAGATTATAGTAACAACATCTTACATCCGTCAAGAGAAAAGTTGGAAATTTACAAACGAATTTTATAACATAGATTCATGAAATAGATTTTCATTTTTCTCTTGGGTTCCATCCATACACTCAGTCATTATTGGAAAGAGGTGAATCAATGTCTACTTTTGGAGAAAAAGTCAGGAAGAGACGGGAAGAAATGGAGTTGAGTCAGGATCAGCTTGCTTCTCTTGCAGGGATCACGCGCCGTTCAATTGTTTACTATGAAACAGATGTGAAAAAGCCGTTTTTTTCAACTCTGCGCAAGCTTGCAGCTGCCCTTGGTGTAACCATCTACTACCTGCAGCATGATGAAGTAGAGGATCCACAGGCAAACCTTGACGAAGAGCCATATATCCAGGCAGCCAGGGATGCATACGGCAAAAAAGCCCAGGAGGAAATGGCTTCTATCCTCACGCAGACAGAAGCTCTCTTCGCCGGCGGCACAATTACCGAAGACCAAAAAGACATCCTCTTCCAGGCACTGTCCCAGGCATATTTCCGAAACAAGGAACGGGCACGGAAGAAATACGGAAGAAAAGAAACAAAGATCTTTGAACCTTATCCGGATTCAGACAGCACTGATAATGAACCCGACAATGGGTAAAATTGCAGTGACTAATATAAGGAGCTTGATGCAATATGATCAATTATGGCCTGATTCGAGAAAAGGCATCTGCGTTTCGAAGCGCACTCCAGAATGAGTATGGCTCATCAAGAATCACGAGCTTTAAAGACCTTCAGGATATCATCCTGGACAAATATAGTTTGGACTGTATTGAAATGCAACTAGGCACAGATCCTAATTCTATCAAGGGACTGATCATGAAAAGTAACCGTATGGTAACAATTGTGGTCAACAGTGATCTGGCTGAAGCGGGGAAGATACTGGTTGTAGTTCATGAAGTCGGGCATAACAACTTAGGGCACCTCAACGGATTACGTGTCTCAAAGCTCTTTGACAATCATTTTCATTACTGCAAAGG
>CADBOX010000379.1 GCA_902796415.1 uncultured Lachnospiraceae bacterium | reverse complement strand
CCCACTTAAATTTAAATTTGGCTCCTTCAGTAGATGTCATCCAATCATTGTAAAAATCAACAATATCACTATTAGACCGATAATTTATCACAAGAGGGATAATCTGACATTCACCAAGTGCGAATTTCTGTGGGAATTCCAAAATATTCCGAATCGTAGCACCACGGAAACGATATAGGCCTTGGTCATCATCCCCAACTACACAAATGTTTTTGCGTTCGCCGGCTAATAAGAAAACCAGCTGCTCCTGAATGAAATTGGTATCTTGATACTCATCTACCATAATATGTGTTATTTTGGACTGCAATTCTTCCAACACTTCAGGATGTTCATGTAGCAGCAGATAAGTCTCAACCTGAATCGAGGCAAAATCCATGAGATTTTCAGATGAAAGCATATTGCGATAAATCGCCAACATTTTCCCCAAGGCTGCAATAGAAGGATCTTTATCCTCCATTAACTTTTCAGGATCAACAAGTTCTTCTGAAAGGTTATTCATGAAAGAACATATTTCTTTCGCTTGGTTCCAGGCTCCACTATTCGTCAAAACAAGCTCGGCACCTTGAATATTGCGGAATTGATAGATATTCTGAAAGACCATATATTGTTGATCGAACTCATCCATCAAGCGATGATTCTTACGAATTCTTGTATACTCCAAATGTTCTTTCAGAATTCGTAAACATAATGAATGAAATGTGCCAATATACATTTCATTAATGTTCGCAACAATATCTCTCTCTGCTAATTCGTTCGTAATTCGTGTGATCAATTCTTTTGCAGCTTTTTCGGTAAATGTAGCAATGAAAAGGTTCTCTGGCCTAACATCACATTCTTTTATCAAGAAAATTGCACGTTGTACCAGCGTATATGTCTTTCCTGTACCTGGTCCTGCGGTGATAAGGACAGGGCCGTTGGCTGTTGATATAGCCTTTCGTTGGCCTTCATTAGCATTCCCAAAATCAAACATCAGCCTACCGCCCTTCTCAAGATAATATGCAAAAATATTCGCATGACAAGTCAGGATATTGTAGCATGAAATACCTTATCACGCAATGAACATAGCGCTGGATAACACATTACTTTGATTGCTGATAATCCTATCCGTTCATAAAGTTTTCCATCACCATACGTAACCCACCATTATCTTTTTCCAACGCATATTCATTTATGTCTTCCGTCTTATACTTCTCTGAAAGATACAAATACGCATCTGCTCTTACGTCCAAAATCTGTTTTATGAATTCTTCCGTCATAAACTTTTCTGGTACATATTCCATCAGTCTTGGCAGCTTTCTCACTGCCTCCATGCATACATCTGTAAACCTCAGAAGCTTATCGATCTGCACGGAGCTTTTTTGAAATTCAATCACATTCGTCCGTGTTGAGCTTACTGAGCCATGCCCAAAGCGCTCCGTCTGTACGATCGCAAGGCATGTTTCGTGATCGTATAGGCCCGGATTCAGGAAACCAATTAGCCACTCATTTTTCTGAATTGCTTCTGCAGCAGACTTGAACTTCATACTCTCCAGATAATTCCTACAGAAAGTGACCGTTCTGTATTGTTTTGGAGTATGTGTAATAATGTTTGGCTGTAATTTCGCTAATTCTTCAAAGAACTCTTTGCTTCTGCTTCTTTCCGGAATAAAAGATATCCAATTGCAATCAGATTTGTCTTTCATTGCTTTTGCACAAAACGTCGGCGTTAAAACATTTTCGGGAACAAAGGCCAACGCCGAAAACTGTTTTTTAACCGCTGTTTCGCATATTGCAGCTGTCCTGTGCTTTGTCGGCACATACTGCAAAGCCTCGCCCTTGCTGCTGACTGCTTCTTTGCATAACGACGCCGTCATATACTTTTCAGGCACCAGTCTCAGGATCATTCCATCCGATTTGCAGGCTACGGTACACATTTCTTTTGTGAGATGTTCTTTCGGCACAAACTCAAGCGCCGATCCATCTTCCGTTACTGCAGCCAGACATACAGGATACGTACGGTTTTCAGGACTGAATCTTTGCAGATGCCTGCCGCCCTCTTTTT
>CADBOX010000378.1 GCA_902796415.1 uncultured Lachnospiraceae bacterium | reverse complement strand
TTATCCGCAGGAATTACTTATCCGCATCTTTTTCCAAAAAGCCGCCAGGAAAGCAGAATTCTGGAAAAAAGATGCGCATAATACTCTTAGCGTATGCCACACAATCTTGCCAGTTCAGCATCATTCTTCCACAGCGGTTTTTCCTCAGGCGTATCGGGTTCTGCATCTGTACCGGCAGCCATCTGTTCCCGGAGCATTTCCACGGACGGACTTGCATAAGACTTACGTGTTGTCTTTGCGTCAGAATGCCCAACTATAACGGCAATCGTTTCAATCGGCACTCCATCACGGTACCATCCGCTAATACGCGTACGCCTCAGCATATGCGGATAAACCTTTTCAGGAAGATCCGGATGTTTTTTTCTGACGATGTCTGCATACTTTTTTACGATTCGTTCCACATTCCTTTCGGACATCCTGTCAATGCTCCCCTTGATCACAGTATATACAAACGGGGTGGAACGTTTTCTTAAGTCCTTATGGAACAGAGAAATATACTGCTTCACCAACGGTACAACCTTTTCTGATATGGCAACGACCCGTTCTTTGTCTCCTTTACCACGAACCCGCAAATACGGCTCGTCAGCTGAGATGTTTACATCAGAAAGATCAAGCCCTATTAATTCATCAGCCCTTATGGCAGTATCATAAAGGAGCACCATTATTACCTGGTCCCGAATGCCTTTCTGAGAAGGCCCCGGAGCGGACAAGAGCGCTTTTATCGTATCTTTCTCTTCAATGATCTCCCTGATCCGGGATGGGACTGTCACATAAGGGACTTCCGATATATTCAGGTAGAGTTGGTACAATGCTGTCCTTCTGGTCGCGGCATACTTCATATACGCCATGATAACAGCCAGTCGATGATTAACGGTTCTTGCCTTGTATCCTTCCTCTACAAGGTATTCCCGATAGTCAAGCAGGAAATCATACGTCAGGTCCTTGAATCGGAAACGTTCCAAGGGGATGGTACGGATATCGGTTACATATCTCCGAAATATAGTTAGGGCATCCTCATACGATATCGAAGTTTTAGGGCTGTCCCGGTGCTGGTCAGGCAGGAAAACGTTCAAGTATTCCCATGTCATTGAAAAGAACAGGTCCTCTTTTAATACTCCTTTCCTCATCTGCGCCTCACCTCCGGTATTACATCGCAGGACATTGTGTCCTTCATGCGGACAATGCGGAATGCATCTTTTGCCAGATGATAATAATAAAAACTTTCATCAGGGCTTGTATGGCCAAGATACTTGCTCAGATAGATGAACATGACATTCATGTCAACACCCTCGAGAATCCATTTATTGATCCTGTCTACTACAAATCCATGACGAAGTGAATGCGGTGTAGGATCTTTATCACAATTCCTCGATGATGGTGTCATATGCCAGAATTCGTGAAACTTTTTGTCAATTGTGGTTTTCGGCACATGATTATGCGGATCCCTGCCCGGGAAAAACCAATACGGTTCATATCCCAAGACCGCTGTCAGTGATTGAAAATATCTGCAAGCAAGAATGCGAAGATCCTCCGGAAGGTACACCAGGCGGTCTTTATTGTTTTTTCCGTCGTAAACGGTGATGATCCCTTTTTCAAGGTCTATATCTGAAGTTTTCAAAGAACATACTTCATTATTGCGCATCCCACAGCAATAAAACAGACGGAACATAATGGGATACTCATCTGCCATACGGTAATCAGACCTGGCAATTGAACTCGGGACATATGCGTCTATTGCATAGAACAGTTCATGTATCTCCGTCTTATCCAGCAGATGGATCTTGTGATGATCTTTTCCAACATTTATGAGCGGTACATCACACTGGATTCCCAGCGTATTCAGATACACTGCGAGTCCTCTTGCAGCTCCTATGCGGCTGCTTTGACTGCTTTTACTTTCCCCGGGCAAGGCACATATCCATTCTTCAAGCCGTTCAGATGTCAGACTGGCATCATTAAAACCGTTTCTTGTCCAGTATTGATCAAAACGGTACATCTGGTATCCCTTTACATTGTAGATAAACCCAAGCGCGCGCTTCTCGGAAATGTAATCACGAATATATGGGGCAAGGACGCTTTGATAAGGATAGTCTCTATACGGAACCATAACGCCCTCCTTCCATCAGCAGACCCGTCTCTGTAAGTGAAAGAGGACACATCCGCATCCTTTTTTCATCCATCAGAAGATAGTGGTTTAAAGACTGCGTGTCCTTTTGCCCCAGGAGATCGGCAATCCCCTGTTTTCCGGTACCTCCACAAAGCCGATCTGTCGCATAAGTCTTCCTGGTTACATGAAACCCGGATCCGGAAACATCACGTCCGGGCAATGTCCTTTTCAAGGCTGATACACATACATTACGGTTCAAGCCATCGTAAGGAACCCTTTCCTTAATGAACAGATACTTGCTGTCAGTCTTTTCATTGGCACGCCCTTTCGTGAGATACAGGTAAATAGCATTTCCCACTTCAGTGGGGAGCGGGAGTATGATTTCATGATCCGTTTTCTCCTGAATGACCCGCAGGGTCTGCCGGCTCCAGTCAATGTCCCCAAGTGAAATGGTCACGATGTCACTTGCTCTCAATCCCATCTTCGTGCCAAGCAGGATCATAGCCCTGTCCCTTAATTCCATAGAAGAATAGCAGTTGTTATGTTTTTCTGTAATCGCCTCCTTTTCTTTTGGTGTCAGCGTGACAACAACCTTTTCCTTTGAGGCAGCGCTGCAGGATAGAGCCTGATGAATTCCGTAGGATACGATGTCTTTGCGTTCAAGATACTGGATAAACTTCCGGATTCTTACATTGTAAGCATTCTTTCCTTCAACAGTAAGATGTTTATCCCAGAAGTTAAATTCTTTCAGCACTTTTGCCGTTAATTCAGAAAAGTCAGTTAACCCGACAGCCGCCAGAAATGAGCAAAACTTTGTTACAGAAGACCTGATCATGGCCAGTGTCGATTTTTCCCATCCTTCTTTCTTCTTTAATGCCATGTACCCTTCAAGTACTTCCCGGCACCACAGAGGGAGGGATTCGCACAATAATGGACGGATCCTGTTATATGCCTGGGGTATTATATCCCCTTCCTGTATATACAGACCGAAAAGGAACAGGATACGGCGCGCCTGTTTC
This sequence comes from uncultured Lachnospiraceae bacterium, assembly GCA_902796415.1. Taxonomy (GTDB): domain Bacteria; phylum Bacillota; class Clostridia; order Lachnospirales; family Lachnospiraceae; genus Anaerobutyricum. The sequence goes on along the minus strand of CADBOX010000378.1, from coordinate 417 downwards.
CAGCCATTGCCATCATGAAAAGTCTTCTCATGTTCCAACCAGATTTGAGCAATCCCCCAGTGATAACCGAGATCATGCATTTCAAGAAACAAAAGCAAGTTGTTCAGGACATACCTTGCAGCCTTGCGGGGTGATTCGCTGTATCCGAATGCATCAAACCGCTCAAGGAAATCGGGGATTAGAACCGCAAATTCCTCCGCCGGGAAAACCTGACTTTCCAGTCGCAGTTCTTCAACAGCAAGGTTTTGAGTCCTGGTCATATCGCAAAGCCGGAAAACACGGTCATGCATCCAGAAATACGGATACCATCCAAGCCCATGGATGCACAATCCCTTTTCTGCCATGAACAGGAGCACATCACCGATTGCATATGTATACCGGGATTTGCTGCTGTCAGATATGTGTTTATCAGTAATG
>CADBOX010000377.1 GCA_902796415.1 uncultured Lachnospiraceae bacterium | reverse complement strand
ACGATCTATGCTTTCCGTACTGACTGCCAGATCAAATCAAATAAGAAAGGTTTTGTCTACATTCGTCTGCGAAGCAAGTTCCGATGGGAGGGCAAAACATATCATTCTGCCTGGAGTGGCATAAAAAAAGTAAAAGTAAGATAAAAATATGGGCCTCTAAGGTTTAAAAAAGGTGAATCATTTGCTATAATAAAAGGGTTATCACAGTGGGAATCATAAGGTTCTTCTGGGATAACCTTTGGTTGTTTTTAACTGCCGGAGATGAATATAAGAGATAACTCGATATTTTACCTGATAGATCATGTGATAGGTGGAAAACGTTGAAAGATAATATGGATTATATGAATGAAAAAATGAAGAATAACAGGATTCCTATTGTTCATCTGTCGACCCTGGGTCTGGATTTGAATGTGGAAGAGGGAGATGTGAAAAAAGGGACCCTGTTTATTGAGAGTGAGAATGGGATTCCACTTCGCGGGAAGGTTCTCTCCACCAGCGATAAAATGAAACTGGATGTGGAGGATTTCCAGGGTAAGCGACAGGAATTCCATTATTCCTTTGACGGGACCATGGCGGTCAGTGGTGAGAATTATCCGGGTGATTTCGTTTTTATCACCAATGGCGGAGAGTTCAATATACCTTTTATGGTGACTATTCAGCCCAAGATGATTCCCGTGAAGGATGGAACCATCTGTGATATGAACGGCTTTATCGACCTTTACTATAAAGACAGAGCCGAGGCCAGGGAGATCTTCTTCCAACCGAATTTTGCCAATGTTTTTCTGAAAGAACAACCGGAACGGAAGACATTGTATCATAATCTCATGAAGAGCCGTGATAAAGACCTGATCATGGAAGAGTTTTTGGCCGGTGCAGGCTATAAAGAGGTGGTCATGCTTGACCTGGATGAGAAGCCCATCGTCCTGGATTCAGGGAAGAATCAGGAAGAGATATGGATTTCCATGACCTGTGGCGGATATGTGGAGGGAAAGATCTCCACGGAGAAGGGGCAGGTTTCCATCTCCCATAAAGAATTCACCAGTGATGATTTCACGAATGGCAGATTTGCTGTTCGTATCGAGAAGAATCAGAATTTTACCATGGGAAGTGATGTGGTCTATATCGATAATATCAGACAGCATTTCGAGATTCCCGTGGAGTGGTGGGGAACTTTGCCTGCAGTATCCCAGGATAAGGAACAGAGACTCCAGATCAAGAAGCAGCAGGCAGAGCTCATGCACAACTACCTCTATTTCCGTACAGGCGGGATTCAGTTCGAAGATTTCGTCGAGGATTCCCGGCAGACTCTGGAGAACCTTTACTTCCGCACCAAGGAGAATATCTGGAAGCTGTACCTGATGCATCTGGCATTGATGGAAGACAGGAAAGAGGAGGCAGAGACCATCCTCGGCGAACTGGAGGAGAGAAAGAAAGAACAGCCTCTCTCGGAATTCGAGACCCATTATCTCCTCTACCTGAAATCCATCTTCTACGGAACGCCGGAAGCTATCTCCGAGGCGGTGATCGCCATCCGGTCCTTCTATGAGAAGACAGATCACAAAGACCAGGCCCTGTGGATGCTTATCTACATCGACCGGGAATATGTCTATAACGACAGATTAAAATACGATACCATAAAGATGCTTTTTGAGGGTGGATGCAAGAGTGCAGTTCTCTATTATGAAGCCTGCGCCTTGTTGAATGAGAATCCCACTTTTATGGAGGATACCGGATCTTTTGAGATCAGTGTCTTCCGCTGGGGTGTCCGTTACGGCTTTATCTCCCTGTCCCTGGCATATCAGTTTGCCAGACTGGCTCTGCGTGCCAAATATTATCAGGATTCCATTTTCCGCATCGCCCGCAAATTATATCAGATCAAGAAGGATGACCGTTTCCTCCAGGTGATCTGCTCCCTCCTTATCAAAGGGAACCGGATCAATAAAGAGTACCACGGATATTTCCATGAGGCAGTAGAAGAGAATCTGAAGATCATCGGATTAAATGAATTCTTTATCCGAAGCACAGATTTTTCCAGATACGATAGACTGCCCCAGAGAGTTCTGATTTATTTTACTTACAGCAACACCCTGGATGCCAATGAGAAGGCCTATCTCTATACCAATGT